>CAYYOE010000256.1:0-4785 GCA_964473055.1 uncultured Rhodobacterales bacterium
CCATCCGTCTGAGCGACTGGTCGCAACTGGCGATCAGATACTTGCGGCTGCCCCATTCGCCGTAGGGCCCCGGCCACATCCCGTAGCCCGCCTTGGACGAGATCACCAATTCGTCCCGCAGCCCCGCGAAATCCGTCCGCAGGATCTCGCCGAAGGCTTCCTCGGCGCTGCCCGGCGGCGGGCCGTAGTTGTTCGCCAGGTCGAAATGCGTGATCCCGTGGTCGAACGCCGTCCGGCAGATCGCCCGCTTCACCGCATGGGGCGTGTCGTGGCCGAAGTTGTGCCACAGCCCCAGGCTGATCGCGGGCAGCATCAGCCCCGACCGCCCGCAGCGGCGATACGACATGCGGGAATAGCGGTCGGGGGCAGGGGTCCAGCCGGTCATCTCAGCAGCGCCCGCGCGGCATCGGCGGGCAGGGCGGCAGGCCGATCGCAGGTGGTGGTCATTGTCACGAACTGCCCCGTCTCGCCGGACTTGAGGCAGGCGGTCATCACCTCGACCGCGTGTAGGGCCAGCTCCAGCGAACAGCGGTGCGGGCGGCCTGCCGTGATGGCCAGCGCCATGTCGGCGAGCCCCGCGCCGCGATAGTTGGCGACCTCGCCGCGCGGATGGTCCTGGTTCGGAACGCCGAACGGGTGATCGTCCATCGCCATTTCCGCGATGTCCGGCCCTGCGCCCGACACTTCCACCTTGCCGCCGAAGAAGTTCGGGTCGGGCACGAACAGCGATCCGTCCGTGCCGTAGAGTTCCATGTTGGCGTGGCGATGCGCCCAGATGTCCCAACTTGTGGACAGCGTGACCGTGGCACCAGACGCGAAGTCGAGCAGCGCGTGGATGTTGGTGGGGGTCTTGACCGGCACGGTCTTGCCCGTCATCGGGCCTTCTGCCGTGACGCGGCGGTCGGCGAAGGACGCGGTGGCCAGCGCACCCACGCGGGCAACAGGGCCGAGCAGCTGGATCAGGTTCGTGACGTAGTATGGCCCGAGGTCCAGCATCGGGCCCGCGCCCGGCAGGAAGAAGAAGGCCGGATTGGGGTGCCAGTGTTCCATCCCGTGATTCAGCACATGCGCCGTGCCTGCCACGATCCGGCCGACGCGGCCTTCGTCGATGGCCCGGCGCGCCAACTGATGCGCGCCGCCGAGGAACGTGTCGGGCGCGGACCCGACGCGCAGACCCTTCGCCGCACAGATCGTGCGCAGCGTCTCACCCTCTTCCAGCGACAGCACGAAGGGCTTTTCGGAATAGGCGTGCTTGCCAGCCTCGAGGATGCGCTTCGTCACGGCAAAATGCGCGTCCGGGATGGTCAGGTTTACCACCATGTCGATGTCGTCCGCAGCCAGCAGGTCGTCCACGCTGTTCGCCCGCACGCCGAATTCGGCGGCCCGTGCCTCGGCCGCGCTCATGTTGATGTCCGCGACCGCGCGGATTTCATACCCACGGAACAGGGGGCCAAGCCGCAGATACGCCGCCGAGATGTTGCCGCAGCCGATGATGCCGACGCCGAGAGTGGTCATGTTGAGGTGCCTTCAGAGGGTCTTGATGAAATCGAGCGACCGCGTGGCAAAGCGCGCGTGGTCGTTGGGCTTGTCATGTTCCATGACGAAGGTGGCGCAGGGCGTGGCGCGAAGGTCGTGCATCAGCCCGATCCAGTCCATCGTGCCATAGCCCACGTCGGCCCAGCCATCCTCGTCGGTACACTGGCCCGCGGGGGCGATGTCCTTGACATGCGCGGCGATCAGCCTCGCGCCCCACTTCTCGATCACGTCGGCGGGGCTTTTGCCGCCGCGGACAACCCAGGCGACGTCAAGCTCCAGCATTGTGCCGTCCGAGGCTTCGAGGATCAGGTCGAGCGGTGTCGATCCCTCCACGTCCTGCACCTCGAAATCGTGGTTGTGCCAGCCAAAGGTCAGGCCGGCATCGCGCAGGGGCGCCCCAACCTGCGCGAGGCGCTGTCCGAAGGCTGCCCATCCGGCGGCGTCCGTGGGCCGCTTGTCGGGCATCAGGTGGGGCACGATCACCGCCCCCACGCCCAGCGTATTGGCGATGGCAATGGCGGCCTTGGGGTCGCCCTCGACCAGGTCCAGCCCGAAATGGCCGGTGGGCATGGTCAACCCGGACTTGTCCATCGTCCGGCGCAGGCCCTCGGCGGCGGCGAGGTCGGGATACAGGCCCCCGAATCCTTCGACCGAAGTGTAGCCAAGGCCCGCGAGCATGGTCAGCGTCGCCTCGACCGGTGGGAACATGCGCGAGGAATAGAGCTGGTAGGAGATCGTCATGGCGTGCCCTCCTGGGCCTGTGTTGCGGCGTGTGTCGCGGAATGAAGATCACGGAGGCGGATCGCGGGTGGCCCCGCCCCGGAATCGTCCGGGCGGAAGTGCAGGCGGCGCGGTTCACCCGGCAAGATGCAGACGGCGTTGTCCGACAGGCGGCCTGGTGGGGTCTCCACGGCCACATGCACCGCCAGTGCCCGGGCATCGAGGTCGATATGCCATCCGTCGGGCGCTTCGGCCAGTGTAGTGGAAATCTGCGGTGCGATCAGGTCGAACGCTTTCCACGGACGCGGCGCAATGCAGTCCGATCCCGCACCGCCCGCGCTGTCTGACCAGTCCAGCCAGAGCACCTCGCCGTCGCGCAGCGCATGCGCGGGCAGGGTCAGCACCTCGACGGCGCGGGTCGTCGGAACCTCGACCCTTGCGCCTTCCAGCACCCTGGCGGTTCCGTCCATCGCCACGGCCCGCACCGCCAGACGCAGCCGCACCGGCAATTGTCCGTCGTTCACCGCCAGCAACAGCAGCCCTGTCTCGACAGGCCGGTGGACCACGCGCACCGCTGCATAGAAGCGTCGTGCCATGTGGTGCAGCAGCTTCCATCCCCCGCCGTGGTCCAGGCTGGACCAGGACGCGCAGGGCCAGGTATCGTTCAGCTGCCAGTAGAGCGTGCCCATGCAGTGCGGCTTCAGCCCCCGCCAGTGATCGACCGCGGTGCGGATCGCCTCGCCCTGCTGGACCTGGGAAAGATAGACGAAGTTCTCGAACCCTTCAGGGAAGCGGAAGTAGCGGAACATCGTCTCCGCGATCCGCGCGTTGCCGCCTGCGTTCTTCTGGTGGCTTTCCATCACCGGGGCTGCGATGTTCCGGTCCTGGGGTTCAGCGAACCGCGCCACCACGTCCATCGACGGGTAGGACTGGAACCCGAATTCAGAACAGAACCGGGGCGCGACATCCCGGTAATGGGCAAAGTCGCGCCCTTCGTGCCAGACCGACCAGAAATGCATGTCGCCCGATCCGTCGTCGTGCCAGGCATCGCCGAACGACATCGGCCCGGGGCTGGGCGAGGATGGCCACCAGTTCGCCTCCGGCTGCACTGCCAGAAGCGCCTCCTCGATGGTGCGATTCAGCCGGTCGTAGGCGACAAGATAGCGGTCGCGGTCGGCGAGGGATGCGGGATACCACGTCAGCGCCCCGATCAGCTCGTTGTCACCGCACCACAGGGCGATGCAGGCGTGGTGGTTCAGGCGGCGCACGACATCCTGAACCTCGGCTTGCACCTCTTGCAGAAATGCCGGTGTTGCCGGGTAGAGATGGCAGGAAAACATGAAATCCTGCCAGACCATCAGCCCCATCTCGTCGCAGAGGTCATAGAACCAGTCGGGTTCATACCGCCCGCCGCCCCAAACGCGGATCATGTTCATGCCGGCTTCGACCGCGGATTGCAGCAGGTCGCGCACGGCGCCTTGCGTGATCTGCCCGTGCAGGGCATTGGCCGGAATCCAGTTGGCGCCCCGCGCGAACGCGTCGTGTCCGTTGATCCTGAAGAGGAAACTTCGCCCTTCGGCGTCGATATCCGAGACCAGCCGAAGGTCGCGCAACCCGATGCGCCGGGTGGTCGTCGCCGGTCCTGCCGACACCGTCAGAACGTGCAACGCTTGCGGGCCCAGGCCCGCAGGCCACCACAGGTCAGGATCAGAGATTTGCAACGATACCTGCGCACGGCCGCCAACTATCGCGCCTGTAGAAACAATTCCGCAAAGCTCGACGGTCACTGGCGCGCCCTCGGGCAGATGATGCGCCGCAGCTTCGACCCGTACCGTTACGCAGCCGGCCGCATGGTCCTGCGTCACCAAGATATCGCCCACACGGGGCGCGCGCGGCTCCAGCCCGATCTGCCCCCAGATACCGAAGGTCGGCAGGGCGATGTTCCAGTCCCAGCCGAAGTCGCACTGCGGCTTTCGCAGCAGGTTGCCGTGCGGGATCGGGCAGTTGCCGGTGTGATAGGGCACCGGGAAGGGCAGGCTGGCCGCGATCTCGGCCGCCGCCTGCACCGGACTGCGGAACCGGATCTCGATGCTGTTCTCGCCAGCCTGCAGGGCCTCGGTTGCGTCCACCCGCCAGCGTCGGTGCGCATTGGCCGCCCGGAGCACTGTCATCCCGTTCAGACGGATCTCGGCCACGGTGTCCAACCCGTCCACCACCAGATCCGCTGGCCCGCCGTCATGGTCGAAGGCGCGCTTCGCGGTCCAGTCCCGTTCGCCGATCCAGCGCAGGCCGTATTCATTGCGCCCGGCATAGGGATCGGGGATCAGACCTGCGGCGTGCAACGCCGTCACGCCGTCTCCCGGCAGCGCGAAGGGCAGGGCGTGTTCGCCTGCCGTATCGGTCAGGTGCCAGACGCCCGACAGATCGAGCCGCTCTGCCACAGGGGCTGCGTCCTTCACAGCCGCTCCTCGGACCCTTTCGCGAACAGGGACGCGCGCGCCGGGTCAAAACCAATGGCCAGCCGGTCAC
>CAYYOE010000257.1:0-4782 GCA_964473055.1 uncultured Rhodobacterales bacterium
TAGTCCTGCGCCGCGTCCCGCAGTCCCCGCTTCTTGTCTTCATCCTTGCCAAAGTACCTCGGGGGCACGGGGGCAGCGCCCCCGTCTGCAGGGGCGTCGCGGGCCAAACGGGGTTTGACAGCCCTGCCAACCCCGTGCAGGTGGAACCCAGCCCCCCGGGACTGCCGTCAATGACCATCTATCTGCCCATTGCCGAGGTTTCGCTGAACGTCTTCCTGCTTTTGGGCATCGGGGGCGCTGTCGGTGTGCTTTCGGGAATGTTCGGCGTGGGGGGGGGATTCCTGATCACGCCGCTCCTGATCTTCGCCGGGATCCCGCCCGCCGTGGCCGTGGCCACCTCGGTCAACCAGATCGTCGCCTCGTCGGTCTCGGCCGTTCTGGCGCATCTGCGCCGCCGAACGGTCGACCTGCGCATGGGAACCGTGCTGATGGCCGGCGGGCTGGTGGGATCGGCGGCAGGGGTTCAGCTGTTCAACATGCTCAAGGCGGCCGGACAGGTCGATCTCTTGATCTCGCTCAGCTACGTGTTCCTGCTCGGGACAATCGGCGCGTTGATGCTGAATGAAAGCCTGCGTGCGCTGGCCCGGGCCCGCAATCCCGCAAGCCCGCCCCAGCGCCGCAAACATGCCTGGGTGCACGGTCTTCCGCTGAAGATGCGGTTCCGCACGTCGGGCCTGTATATCTCGGTCATTCCGCCGGTCGCGGTCGGGGCGGGCGTCGGCGCGATGTCGGCGATCATGGGTGTGGGCGGCGGCTTCATCATGGTGCCGGCGATGATCTACCTGCTGGGCATGCCGACCAAGGTGGTGATCGGCACCTCGCTCTACCAGATCACGGTCGTTGCCGGATTCACCACCCTGATGCATGCCGTCACCAGCCAGACGGTCGACCTGCCGCTGGCGGTCGTCCTGATCCTGGGCGGCGTCGTCGGCGCCCAGATCGGGGCGCAGCTGGGGCTTCGGCTGAAGGCCGAACAGTTGCGTATCCTGCTGGCGCTGCTGGTTCTTGCCGTGGCGCTGAAACTGGGCGCCGATCTCGTGGTGACGCCGACCGAATTCTATTCCCTCGTTCCGGTGCGGGGGTAGGCGATGGGTCGCATGCTTCTGCTGCTGCTGCTGGTCCTCGTGACCTCGCCAGCCCGGGCCGAGGACCTTGTGCTCGGCCTCAGCCAGAATCGTATCGCGATCACCGCCAACTTCGACGGCTCGGAAATCCTGGTCTTTGGTGCCGTCCGGCGCGAGGCCCCGGTCCCCGCGGGCGAGCTTGGCGTCATTGTCACGATCACCGGCCCGTCCGAGCCCGTTACCGTCTGGCGCAAGGCACGCCGGTTCGGCATCTGGATCAACACCGAGCGCGCCGATGTGGATCTTGCGCCCACCTTTTACGCCGTGGCGACGAACGCGCCCTGGGGGCAGCTCATTTCGGACACCGAGGACCTGCGACACCGCGTGTCGATCGACCGCGCGATCCGGTCGATCGGCAATCTCGTCGAGGACAGCCCGAACTTCACCGCGGCCCTGATCCGGCTGCGGGAAGCCGCCGACCTGTATCAGAATGCCGTGGCGACAGTGGACCTGGCCGAGGACACGTTGTTCAGCGTCGCCGTGGGGCTGCCCGCAAACCTGACCGAAGGGACCTATGTCACCCGCGTCCTCTTGACCCGCGACCGCCAGGTGATCGCCGACCAGAGGACCGTGATCGACGTCCAGAAGGTCGGGCTGGAGCGGTTGCTGTACCGCCTCGCGCACGACCGGCCCCTTGCCTACGGGCTTTTGTCCATCCTGATCGCCGTGATCGCCGGCTGGGGCGCCTCGGCGGCCTTCCGCTGGTTGAGGGGATAGGTGCTCAGGCGGCATCGCCCGGGGTCAGCGTCAGGGGCGCTACCGTCCCCAGATCATCGGTCCCCAGCGCCGCCACGGGCCGCGACAGCCGGTAGCGCGTGACCCACAGCAGCCGCCTTTCGGCGCGCGTGATCGCCACATAGGCCAGCCGCTTCCAAAGGGGCAGGCCCGCCTCGGTCCGCCCCGACCGCGCGGCGGCGTAGAGGTCGGGCGCAAAGACCTGCACCGTGTCCCATTGCGACCCCTGTGCCTTGTGGATGGTCACCGCCGCGCCGTGCAGGAAGGCCGCCCCCATGGTGGCGGCATGTGGGATGAAGGGTTCGTCGCTGCCGGGCATCTCGATCTTGACGATGGAGGCCACGCCGATCCGTGGCTCTTCGGCACCGATCACATGCAGTCGGGCGAAACCGGCCCGGCTGGACTCGCCCAGATAGATCACCTGCGCGCCCTTGATCAGCCCCCGCGCCTCCAGGTCGATGCGCTTCTTGCGGTGCTTCAGCGGCAGTTCGATCCCGTCGCAGATCAGGGGCTCGCCGGGCAGCAGCCGGTCGGGCGGCGCGCCATGGGCCGCGCGAAAGGCATGGATCAGCCGCACCCGCGTGGCGTTGCGCCACACGAGGACCGGCGAGCGCGCCATCAGCCCCGCCTCGACACGTTCGGCCATCACCACCCGGTCATCCCTGTGCGCCGCCTCGGCAAGGCGCTGTTCGAAGGATTCGAAATCGACGTCCGGGTCGCCCAGCGCATGGGCCAGGTCGAGGATCGGATTGTCGGCGGCCTGCCGGTGGATGCGGTTCAGGCGCAGGTTCTGGGCCGGAGGCAGGGCGTCGAACACCATCGCGCCCGACTGGCCTACGGGGGCAAGCTGGGCGGGATCGCCAAACAGCACCAGGGTGGGAAAGATCTCCTTCAGGTCCTCGAACTGCCGCTCGTCCAGCATCGAGGCCTCGTCGATCAGCCCGACATCCAGCGGGTCCTCGCGCCGCTTCCAGCCCTTGATGAAGTCCGATCCCTTCAACCCCGCCGCGGCCAGTGCCCCGGGGATCGAGGCGACCTGCCCGTAGAAGGCCTGCGCACGATCCAGCGCCTGCTCGGTCAGCCCTTCGACCACCGGCCTTTCGGCCTGTCCGGCCAGCCATTCCGCGATCCGCTCGTATTCGGGGGCGTAGATCGGCGTGTAGAGAATGCGGTGGATTGTGGTCGCGGGCACCCCGCGCCCGCGCAGGACCGAGGCCGCCTTGTTGGTGGGCGCGAGCACGGCCAGGGTGCGCCGGTCACGCCGCCGCCGCCCCTCCCAGTCGCCCGAGACCACCTCGACCCCGGCCCCGACGAGCGACCGGTAGAGTTCGGCCAGCAGCAGCGTCTTGCCCGACCCGGCCCGTCCGGTGACGGCCAGAACCCGTCGCGCACCCTCTGCCCGCGGTGTCAGGCGTTCGTCCGTCAGGTCGATCCCCGCGCCAGCCAGCGCTTCGGCGACGCTGTCGAAGGCACTGGCCTGATCGTCGGAAAAGCTGGTTGAAACTGCGGACATGACGCCCACCCTACCCGCGCGCACGCCGCGCTGCCAGTGCATCGGCAGCGCGCGCGTTCCGCGCGCAAGCCTTCTGTCCCTGCTTCGCCCTGCGGGCTCCGCCTCGGGCTTTCAGGCATTTATGCAAGGGTGAACGCGGCATGCCTTCATCCTTGCCCAAATACCTCCGCCGGAGGCGCGCGCCGCCCGGACGGGCGGCGCAGGCAAGGAATGTGCAGTCTCGGCACGGGGCTGCGCCGTCGGGTCACGCGCGGGTCACGCGCGGATCACTCGATGCGCCCGATCAGGTCCAGGACCACGGGGCCCATCGCCTCCACGATCAACGCCACGCCCGCCGCCGATGGGTGGAGGCCGTCAGGTTGCATCATCTCGCGCATGGCGGCCTGACGGTCGGGCAGGTCGGCGAGGGGATTGAGGAAGCCCGGAAACAGCAGGGCCCCGTGTTCCTCGGCCAGGTCCGGATACATCGCATCGAACGCTGCCTTGAACTCGGGCCCGTAGTTGCCCGGCGCCTCCATGCCCACCAGCAGGACCGGCACGCCGCGCGCGCCTGCCGCGCGCAGGATCCCGTCGAGGTTGGCGCGGCTGACGGCGGGATCGAGGCCGCGCAGCAGGTCGTTGCCGCCGAGCGCGACGATCAGCGCGTCGACGTCGTCGGTCAGCGTCCAGTCCACGCGCGACAGTCCGCCCTGCGTGGTGTCGCCCGACACGCCCGCGTTCACCACGCGGACGTCCACGCCATTCGTGGTCAGCCAGGCCTGCAGCTGCGGCACGAACCCGTCCTGTTCGGCCAGGCCATACCCTTGCGTCAGGCTGTCGCCCAGGGCCGCGACGGAAACGGTGTCGGCCCACGTTGGCACAATCGTGAACAGAAGTGCCAGGCCAAGGTTGCGCGCGCCGCGGAACGCGCCATATCCGGCTGGTAGCAGACCGGAACGGATGAATGCGATGGCGGACGACGTGATCCGACTGGCCGATGCACGGCTGGCGCTGGACGGCAACGCGGGGCGGGTCGAGATCCTGAAGGGGATCGACCTGACCGTGGCGCGGGGCGAGACGGTGGGCCTTGTCGGGCCGTCGGGATCGGGCAAGTCGTCGCTCCTCATGCTGCTCGGCGGGCTCGAACGCGCCACATCGGGCCGGGTCGAGGTGCTGGGCCAGGACCTCGGGCCGATGGGCGAGGACGCGCTCGCGCGGTTCCGTCGGGCGAATATGGGGGTGGTGTTCCAGTCCTTCCACCTGATTCCGACCATGACCGCGCTGGAAAACGTGGCGGTGCCGCTGGAACTGGCCGGGGTGGCCGATGCCTTCGGTCGGGCCGAAGCGGAACTGGAGGCGGTGGGCCTGGGTGCGCGGACGCACCATTACCCGGCGCAGATGTCGGGCGGCGAGCAGCAGCGCGTGGCGCTG
>CAYYOE010000258.1:0-4782 GCA_964473055.1 uncultured Rhodobacterales bacterium
AACCGCCCGATGCTGCTGGCGCTGCTGCGCGGCTGGGGGGTCTTGCCCGTGGACCTTGGCCATGTCCGCGACGATGCCCGCGCGGTGACGCGCAGGCTCGATCGGGGCGCACGGACAACGGATGCGATCCTGACCACCGGGGGTGCCTCGGCGGGGGACGAGGACCATATCGCACGCACCCTGCGCGACCATGGCCGCCTGTCGTCCTGGCGGATCGCGGTCAAACCCGGTCGGCCGCTGGCGCTGGCCACCTGGTCAGGGGTGCCGGTGTTTGGCCTGCCGGGAAATCCCGTTGCCGCAATGGTCTGCGCGCTGATCTTCGCGCGGCCGGCGCTGTCGGCGCTGTCCGGCGCAGGCTGGGTGGAACCGCAAGGATACCTGGTGCCCGCCGGCTTCGCCAAATCCAAGAAGCCCGGCCGCCGCGAATACCTGCGGGCCCGCCTGACACCCGAGGGCGCCGCCGAGGTGTTCATGTCCGAAGGATCAGGCCGCATCTCGGGCCTTTCCTGGGCAACGGGCCTCGTGGAACTGCCAGACGACGCGGCCGAGATCACACCCGGCATGTCGGTCCGGTTCCTGCCCTACGCAGGCTTCGGCATCACCTGACCGATCAGGCCCGCCGGATCAGATAGGCCTGCGCCCCGTCCGCGCGATCGGACAGATCCGCGACCTCGAGCAGCGTATGCCCCGCCTCGGAACAGAAGTGCGGGACGTCCACCACCGCCGCCGGATCCGTCGCCAGCAGCCGCAGCACCGCGCCCGGCGCCATGCCCTGCAAGCGTTTGCGCGCCTTCAGGACCGGCAGGGGACACAGCATTCCGGTTGCGTCAAGTTCTTCGTCCCAGGTCATGCTGCGCAGGACTACGGCGCCGCGTGGCGCCTGTCCATCACCCGCCACGCGAGAGTCATTCTTGATCGCCACCTGCATTCGTAATCGACGCGTTCAATCGCTTCACGGAAACCCTGCATTGACCAGACCGCACCGCCCCCTCAATGCGGGCTGGCAATCGGGAAGACATGCATGGCACTGGACGGAACGGACAAGGGCGGACGCGGGCGTCGGCGGGGCAGACCCTTGCCCAAGGGCCGGCAACTGGATGACCTCGCCCTGGCCGAGGTGCGCGCCTTGCTGGGCGACCGGCCCCGCAGGCGCGACCTTCTGATCGAGCATCTGCACCTGATCCAGGACGCCCGCGGCCACTTGTCCGCCCGCCACCTCCGGGCCCTGGCCGAAGAGATGCGCCTGTCCATGGCCGAGGTCTGGGAGGTCGCCACCTTCTACGCCCATTTCGACCCGTTGCGAGAGGATCAGGCACCGCCCCCGACCCTGACGATCCGGGTCTGCGATTCCCTGTCCTGCGAACTGGCCGGGGCGCAGGCCTTGGCCGCGGCGCTGGAGACCGGGCATGATCCCGCCGCGGTGCGGGTCCTGCGTGCCCCCTGCATGGGCCGCTGCGACGCCGCCCCCGTGGCCGAGGTCGGCCACCGCCACGTCAACCATGCGACCCCCGCGGCTATCGCCGAGGTCATCGACAAGGGCGATCTGCACCCAGTAGTTCCCGACTACGAAGACCTGCTCTCCTACACCAAATCCGGTGGTTACGAGACATTCTTGAACCTGCGTGCGACCGGTGACTGGCAGGCGGTGCAGGAAGCCGTTCTGGCCGCAGGCCTTCGGGGTCTGGGTGGCGCGGGGTTCCCGTCGGGCCGGAAATGGGGCTTTGTCCGCGCCCATCCCGGCCCCCGCTACCTTGCTGTGAATGGCGACGAAGGCGAACCGGGCACCTTCAAGGACCGCTTCTACCTGGAACGCACCCCGCACCTGATGCTCGAAGGCATGCTGATCGCCGCCTGGGCGGTCGAGGCGGACCGCTGTTACATCTACATGCGCGACGAATACCCCGCCGTGCTGCACATCCTCGCCACCGAGATCGCCGCGCTGGAGGCGGCCGGCATCGTCCCGCCCGGATTCATCGACCTGCGGCGCGGTGCCGGCGCCTACATCTGCGGCGAGGAATCCGCGATGATCGAATCGATCGAGGGCAAGCGCGGCCTGCCCCGCCTGCGCCCACCCTTCGTGGCCGAGGTCGGCATCTTCGGCCGCCCGACGCTGGTGCACAACGTGGAAACCCTGCACTGGATCGCGCGCATCTGCCGCGAGGGGCCGGAGATCCTGTCGTCAGTCGAACGGAACGGACGGCAGGGCCTGCGCAGCTATTCCGTTTCGGGGCGCGTGGCGCAGCCGGGGGTGTATCTGCTGCCCGCCGGGTCCACCATCCGCGACGTGATCGCGGCGGCAGGCGGCATGGCGCCGGGTCACGCCTTCAAGGCCTACCAGCCGGGCGGCCCGTCCTCTGGCCTCTTGCCCGCCACACTCGACGACGTGCCGCTCGACTTCGACACGCTGCAACCGCACGGCAGCTTCATCGGCTCGGCCGCCGTCGTCGTCCTGTCGGACAGGGACAGCGCGAAGGCCGCCGCGCTGAACATGCTGCGGTTCTTCGAACGCGAAAGCTGCGGTCAGTGTACGCCCTGCCGGGTGGGCTGCGAAAAGGCCGTGCAACTGATGCAGGCCGACCGCTGGGACCGCGCCTTGCTGACCGATCTGTGCGACGTGATGGCCGACGCCTCGATCTGCGGGCTGGGCCAGGCCGCGCCGAACCCGATCCGGCTGGTGATGCAGCATTTCGGGGAGGAGGTGTGACATGACCAGCCCCGTCACCTTCACCCTGAACGACAAGGCCGTCACCGCCGCCCCCGGCCAGACGATCTGGGAGGTTGCCCAGACGCAGGGCCTGACGATCCCCCACCTCTGCCACACGCCCGCCCCCGGCTACCGCCCCGACGGCAACTGCCGCGCCTGCGTGGTGGAAATCGACGGCGAACGCACGCTCGCGCCGTCCTGCTGTCGTGCGCCGACCGAAGGCATGGTCGTCCGCACCGACAGCCCCCGCGCGGCCAAGGCGCAGGCCATGGTGGTGGAGATGCTGCTGGCCGACCAGCCCGCCCGCGACGCCGCGCATGACCGGTCGTCGCACCTGTGGGACATGGCCGACCGTCTGGGCGTCACCACCAGCCGCCTGCCCGCGATGGACACCGCCCGCGTCCCCGACCCCGACCCGTCGCACCCCGCAATGCGCGTCAACCTTGACGCCTGCATCGCCTGCGGACTCTGCGTGCGGGCCTGCCGCGAGGTGCAGGTGAACGACGTGATCGGCATGGCGGGCCGGGGACACGACGCCTACCCGGTGTTCGACTTCGCCGACCCGATGGGCGACAGCACCTGCGTCGCCTGCGGCGAATGCGTGCAGGCCTGCCCGACCGGCGCCCTGATGCCCGCCACGCTGCTCGATGCCACGGGCCAGGGCGACAGCCGCGCGCATGAGGCCGAGGTCGCCAGCGTCTGCCCGTTCTGCGGCGTGGGCTGCCAGGTCAGCCTGAAGGTGCGGGATGGCCAGATTACCCATGTCGACGGCCTCAACGGCCCCGCAAACGAGGGCCGGCTCTGCGTCAAGGGCCGCTTCGGCTATGACTACATCCGCCATCCACAGCGGCTGACCGTGCCCCTGATCCGTCGCGACGATGCGCCGCCCAAGGGCCTGGACGTGGACCCCGCGAACCCCTGGACCCACTTCCGCGAGGCCACCTGGGACGAGACGCTGGAATATGCCGCGCGCGGGCTGAAGGACCTGCGCAGCTATTGGGGCGGCCGATCCGTCGCGGGGTTCGGTTCGGCCAAGTGTACAAACGAAGAGGCGTATCTGTTCCAGAAGCTGATCCGCCAGGCCTTCCGCCACAACAACGTCGACCACTGCACCCGGCTCTGCCACGCCTCGTCGGTCGCCGCGCTGATGGAAAACGTCGGTTCGGCCGCCGTCACCGCCACCTTCAACGAGATCGAGAACGCCGAGGTCGCCATCGTCATCGGGTCGAACCCGACGGAAAACCACCCCGTCGCGGCGACCTACTTCAAGCAGTTCGTCAAGCGCGGCGGCACCCTGATCGTGATGGACCCGCGCGGCATGGGCCTTGCCCGCCACGCCACCCACATGCTGCAGTTCCGCCCCGGTACCGACGTGGCCCTGCTGAACGCGATCATGCATGTGATCGTCGAGGAAAAACTCTACGACCGGCAGTATATCGAGGGCTTCACCGAAGGCTTCTTCGAGTTCCGCGAGCATATCCGCGCCTTCCCCCCCGAACGCATGGCGCCCCTGTGCGGTATCGACGAAGACACGATCCGCGCCGTCGCGCGCGCCTGGGGCCGCGCGGGGGCGGGGATGATCTTCTGGGGCATGGGCGTGTCGCAGCACATCCACGGCACCGACAATTCGCGCTGCCTGATCTCGCTGGCGCTGCTCTGCGGCCATGTGGGCCGTCCGGGCACCGGGCTGCACCCCCTGCGCGGGCAGAACAATGTTCAGGGCGCGTCGGACGCGGGCCTGATCCCAATGTTCCTGCCGGACTATCACCCGGTGGGAGATGCCGATGCGCGCGACCTCTTCCGCCACATCTGGCGCGGCACCGAGATCGAGGCGCAGCGCGGCCTGACCGTGGTCGAGATCATGGACGCGATCTACCGGGGCGAGATCCGGGGCATGTACATCCTGGGCGAGAACCCGGCCATGTCCGACCCCGACGTGGCCCACGCCCGCCGCGCGCTGGCCAAGCTGGAACACCTTGTCGTGCAGGACATCTTCCTGACCGAAACCGCGATGTTCGCCGACGTGATCCTGCCCGCCTCGGCCTTCTTCGAGAAGACGGGCACCGTGACCAACACCA
>CAYYOE010000259.1:0-4753 GCA_964473055.1 uncultured Rhodobacterales bacterium
AGCCGCCGACCACCGCGCGGATCGTCTGCCCCACCGACAGCGCGACGCGGACACGATCAATGAGTTGCCTTGAGGGGACGACCGCCTGGAGGCGACCCTGACCTGGGCGGCGCGCCACAGTGACGGGCGCCATGGATCTCTGGCGTTCTCGACCCGATCTATTTTCCAACCCTTGATCCCTGATGAGGCCGCGCATGCGTTACGCCTTCCATACGCTCGACGTGTTCACCCGCCAGATTTTCGGCGGCAACCCCTTGGCGGTGCTGCCCGACGCCCGTGGGCTGAACGAAACCCAGATGCGGGCCATCGCCCGCGAGTTCAACCTGTCGGAGACGGTGTTCGTGCTGCCGCCGGATCGCCCGACGCACGCCCGGCGCCTGCGCATTTTCACGCCGGTGGCGGAATTGCCGTTCGCGGGTCATCCCACGCTGGGCGCGGCCTGGCTGTTGGCGGCGCTCGGCGCCATTCCCGTGCGGGAGCCCGCGACCGCCCTCGTGTTCGAGGAAGGCGTCGGTCCGGTGGC
The DNA here is from genome assembly GCA_964473055.1 of uncultured Rhodobacterales bacterium. Taxonomy (GTDB): domain Bacteria; phylum Pseudomonadota; class Alphaproteobacteria; order Rhodobacterales; family Rhodobacteraceae; genus UBA996. The sequence goes on from CAYYOE010000259.1 coordinate 524, forward strand.
CGTCGAGATCGCGATCGACCGGAGCCAACCGACGTTCGCCCGTCTGACCGCCGCCCAATTACCCCTTCCGGGACCGGAGCCGCCGGAAGCGGCGCGGCTGGCCGACATGCTGGCCTTGACCGTGGAGGATCTGGCCGATGGGGAGTGGCGCCCCGAAGCCTGGTCGTGCGGGGTGCCGTTTCTCTATGTGCCGCTGCGCGACCGAACGGCGCTGACGCGGGCGCGGCTGCGCCTGGACTGCTGGGAGGCGACCCTGGCTGCTTTCTGGGCGCCCCAGGTCTACCCCTTCTGCCGCGATCCATCCGACCCCGCATTGTTTCACGCGCGGATGTTCGCGCCGGCGCTGGGGGTCGCCGAGGATCCCGCCACCGGCGCGGCGGCGGCGGCCTTCGCCGGTTACCTGGCCCGGCGGACGGGCGACGTGACCGGAGCCCGCCAGTGGCGGCTCGTCCAGGGCATGGATATGGGCCGGCCCAGCGCGCTGACGGTGGACGCCGATCTGGTCGCCGGCCAACCGCACACCGTGCGGGTCGGTGGCGCGGCGGTTCAAGTTAGCGCCGGCGCACTGGAAGTACCGTAGACGCCAGGTTGGCGACCGTTCTGGCCATCCTGGTCATGGTGCTGGGGAGCGTGCCGCAAGCCGCCTCGGGGATGGGCGCGGGACTGGTGGTAGCGTTATTGCTGTCGCTGATCGCCCTGCACTGGGCGCCTGGACCCTGCGTGGCGGCGAGCCTGCTTCTGTCGGGCCTGATGGCGTATCGCGGCCGTGGTCACTGGCAGCGCCAGCACCTTGGTTCGATGCTTCTGGGTCTGCTGGCGGGCATCGCCTTGGGCGGGGTCCAGGTGGCGGCGCTCCCACTGACGATTCAGGGCGTTCTATTCGGCGTCCCGAACCGCGAGTCCAGGGAGTCCCCCGCCATTGATCCAGGCATTGGGGGCGCGGAACTGGAACCAGGCCAGCGACGGCGCCTCTTTAAGGCGATTTCCAACAAGGACTTTACCTGAATGGGAGGCAACTCCCCCCTTTGAAAAAGGGGGGCCGGGGGGGATTAAGGATAGGAAATCCAACCGCCTACGCCGAAGTATCCTCCCGCCCGGGGACACCGTCACGGATCGGTCAAGCCCCTGCTGAGCACAGGAGGGTGATCGGGCCGCCGCAACCGGTCTGTCTGGGGGTGTTGGAGACGGTTATTGCGGTAGGAAGAGGGAGGGGAGGATGCGGTTTACGCACGAGCGGTCCGGCAGCCCGAGACGGGCCGCTCCAGGACACCTCTTGAGCGTACTCGGACTCCGGCTCCGGCTGGGCGAGGGGATCGCTCGAAAGACCCGCCTCGGCGTCGATGGCTGCCATCGCGCAGTCTTCGTACCCCTGTGGCGGTCCCCTGACGGAGGCCATCCTGGGCGGGGTGGCGGGCTCGCCGATCGGCTCCAGGATGGCCCGCGCGTCTACGGCCTCGGTGATGAAGGCGATGATTCGCCTCTCAGCCCCGCGGATCGGGCAGGTCAAGGGCAATAGTTCGTAGAGGCGGGCCAGCAGCATGGCCCAGAGGTAGCGGGCGGGGGAACGCCGGATGGCTGGCGGTGGATCATCCGCTGCCGTCTCTACCGCTGGCTTCGATTCGGGCGTCGGCGCCACGGCGTGTGGCGCCAGGGCGGTGACCGCCGGGCGCCGCGGCGAGTTGGGGGCCAGCACCCCGTAGTAGCGGCGCCGGTGCTGCCTGGGCGGCGGGACCAGGGCGGCGATGCGCCCGATCCGCTCTAGCGGCGAGAGGATGAGTTGGGTGCGCCCGTCCGGGCCGGGCTTGGGGAGGTGGTCGATCAGCCGCCGGGCATCGAGTTCCTCCAGCCGTTCGGCCGCTGAGGCGCGGTCACACGTCCTGTCAGCGCTCGGTGGTGTGCAGCACCACCAGCACCCGGTGCGTGGCCGGCTCGCCCGAGACCGGTGTGTCGATGAAGGCCACGGCGAGCGCCGGGGGCGCGTCGTCGCCGCCGGCACTCCACACCGCGAGCCGGTGTCGCCGACCCTCGCGGTAAGCCTTGGGCCAGGGCGCGAAGCGGGCGGGCAGGGCGCCGGCGTAGTGGCGCTGCACGTCGTCCCAGCCGGTGGTCAGCGGCAGCCGGTACGCCGCGCTGTCGAGCGGGCCGAACGCCGGCCTTAACGCATGCCGGACTTCGTCGATCACGAGGTCGAGCCGCTCGCTGCCGAGGTCGGCCGGAATCTGCGCCGGCCGGGCGTTGGACGGGGGAGCAGGGATCAAGAAAGGGTCGTTCGAAGGGCAGCCGGCCGTGGCCACGAGCAGCAGCGCCCCGGCCATCCGCAACACCAGGCGGCGAACGGTGGGGTGCAAGCCAAAGCGGTGTCGGGCGGGCGGGGTCTGGATCATCAGCGTTACTTTCTTAGCCATCTCTTTTCTCCTGGGCCAAAGCGGTGTCGGGCGGGCGGGGTCTGGATCATGGCAACACGAAGATGCTGCCGCCGCCGCGTGATGATCTCGCGACGGACGGTTCATTCCCCACGGTGCCGCCCGGTCTTGCCGGCTTGCATGCGGCAGTCGGCGATGAATGGAAAGAGGGGCCGCGGCGTGTGCGGCCCCCTTTCGGCATGCCGGCCGTTGTGGGCCGGCGCAGCGCCCCTCGGTCGGGGCTGTTGGTGTTGATCACCCGTGACACGGCCGCATCGTAAGTCGTTTCGGCCCGCTCGCCTTCGTATTTCTGGCCGTTAGGCAGACGGGGGAAGGCCAGCTCGGCCAGGCCTTCGCGCAGGTCCTTGTTGCCCGCCTTCATCCCGCGCGCGATCTGGTCGGTGAGCACGACACCCGTCGCTCCCACAGTGCCGACGAGCACCCCGACCGCACCCTTGGCGCCGGCCGACAGCCACACGCCGGCCAGGTCTTTGCCGCCCGACAGCGAGTCCGCGAAGATAGCCTTGATGATGCCGGCCTGCTTGTCGATGTCGCGGCTGATCGTCTGCGTGCCGACGTAGATCGAGCCGACGAAGTAGCCCAGCGTCTGTGCATTGCGGCGGTTGTCGCGGCCCTCGGTGGCCTCGAAGCGCTGCACCGGATCTTCCTGGCCGCCGTTGCCACGTTTGATCTGCTCGATGATCACTCGCAGTTCGTCCGTGCGCTCCTGGCGGATCATCTGCTCGGTGAAGGTCGAGATGCCGCGGCCTTCGCGGAACTCGGTCTCCAGCTCGCGCATCACGCCGTTGGTGTCACTCGTGATCAGCTCCGACAGCGAGCGCGTGAGCTTCTCTTCGGCGCCGTCCTTCAGCACCGCGATGCCGATCCCGGTGTTGGTGTTGGCGATCTCTTTCAGCTCGCGGGCCGAGAACTCGAACACCTTCGCCTTCAGCTCGGCGTTGGTGCCGGTCGCGGCCGCGTCGATCATGGCCGTGAGCGGCGCGACGTCGTACTTCACCGTCACGCTGCCTCGGCCTGGCTGGGCAAGGTGCAGCAGGACAACGACGCCGCCTCGCGCAAGCTGGCGCTCGACCACGGCAACACCATCCACACCTTCACCGCGGCCGAGGCGCAGGAGTTCAATCAGCTCTCGGCGCAGGTCGATGACGCCTGGGTTGCCGAAATGGACAAACGCGGCTTCAAGGGCGCGGCGCTGCTGGCCAGCGCCAAAGCGCTCATCACCAAACACGCTTGAAGCCCAGTCACCCGGTGCGGCCGGGTGCCTCGGTTAGCCGCGCTCGACCATGTCCCGTTCGGTTATCGATTCCTTGTACTCGAAATCAAACGAGAACTTGCCGCTGTTCTGGACCGTGACGATCATCTTGAACCAGCGGGGTTGGCCCAGCGTGCCGATGAGTTGCCAGTGCTCCTCGGTCAAGGCATACAGCTGGGCTCGCTGAGACGCGTCGGGGATGCTCTCTTGATGCAGCTTGCCCCCGGGCAAGACGTAGTCGAAGTCCAGACGGCCCACTTCGCCGTTCTGGGAGTACTTGGCCACCATCCGCATGGATTCCCAGGCGGGCAGCGGCACGGACTGGTACGCCGAGGCAGCAATCGAATTCTGCAGCGTATCGAGTTGGTTCAAGGTGCTTGCCATCTAGCCTCCGGGCGTATTGGGGAACAATCGAGACGCAGGCTTGCCATCAATCCAGTAAGTGACATCGATGGATCCAGGCACCCGCGAATCTCCTGAGTGGATGGGAGCGGCTCAGTCTAGCTCTGGGCGACCCGCTCTATCCAGCCTGGCTGACCGTGTTGTGCCTGGTCG
>CAYYOE010000260.1:0-4746 GCA_964473055.1 uncultured Rhodobacterales bacterium
ACCCCCGAGGATATTTTTGCCACATCGAAGCCGGAAGCAGCGCGCGCGGCGCTAGCGACCGAGTTTGGCGTGCACCTCGTCCAGATCCACGGGCCCCGTGGGCCGCGGGTTCGACGGATCGTCGAAGTCGTAACGGAACAGCCGGAAGTCGCGGTGGTAGATCTCCCACATCAGGTGCCGCGCGAGATCGTCGAAATAATCTGCCACCGGATGCGCCCGCACCGGCCCGTGCCCGGCGCTTTCGTTGAAGCGCGGCACATCCGCCACCTGGACGGGAATCTTCAGGTTCGCCCGGTCGAGGACGGCCTGCATGCCGGGTTCGAAATCCTCGAGGTGGAAGATGGCATCGTAGCGCCCGCCATTCGCAACGAAGGTCGCGATGTGCGATGACATGGCCGACCAGTGGATGTCGGGGTCCATCGGCTTCTTCCAGCGGATCGTGTCGCGCGCGAACAGGAGGAACCGGCGGAAGCTGGCGATCTGGTCGAACTCGCCCTCCACCGTCACCCCGTATTGCGCGGCCAGCTCCGGGATCAGGTTGCCGCGGTAGCGCCGGCCGTTGCGCTGGATGCCCGCGATCTTGTCGAAGAAGGTGGACAGGATCCGGGTGTAGGGGTTGCGCACGCAGGTGAAGGAAGGGGCGGCATGGGCGCGCACCGCGGTCTCGATCCGGGGCTGGCTGGCCTCCTGGGCCCATTTGTGCAGGCCTTCCGTGGCGTCATGGATGTCGCCGTCGAAGTAGCTTCCGTGATCCGAGTAGAACATGATCTGCCCGATGGTCGAGCAGGCGCATTTCGGCACGACCCGGTAGATCAGGCTCTCGCTTTCCGTCATCCAGGTCCCGGGGAAACTCATCCACTGATCCTCGTTCGCGGCAGTCTTGCCGCTACCCCCTGTATAGTCACGAGTCTTTCGGTTTATCTAGGCACTCCGAAGTGGACCTGTAGGGGCTGAACGCATCCATGGCGAAGATCGCCTTTCTGCTTCTGTGCCATCGCGACCCGGACGGCATTGCCGCGCAGGCGGCACAGTTGACCGCGGCGGGCGACTATGTGGCAATCCACCTCGATGCGGGCGCGGGCCGCGAGGCCGAGGCGGCGCTGCGCAGGGCGCTTGCGGGCAATCCTCAAGTCGCTTTCGTGCCGCGGGTCCGGTGCGGTTGGGGCGACTGGACGCTGGTCGCGGCCACACTGGCGGCGATCCGCACCGCGCTGGCAGCCTTTCCGGATGCCAGCCACCTCTACCTGATTTCGGGCGACTGCCTGCCGATCAAGACGGCCGCATATGTCCATACCCGGCTGGATGCCGAGGACCGCGACTGGATCGAAAGCGTGGATTTCCATTCCTCGGGCTGGATCCGCACAGGGCTGGTGGCGGAACGGCTGGTCTACCGCCATCCGTTCAACGAGCGGCGGCAGCGCCGACTGTTCTATGCGTCCCTAGCCCTTCAGGAACGGCTGAACCTGACCCGGGCCGTGCCGCAGGACCTGCAGGTGATGATCGGCAGCCAGTGGTGGTGTCTGCGCCGCACCACGGTCGAGACCATCCTGGACTTCCTTTCCACCCGGCCCGATGTCACCCGCTTCTTCCGCCTGACCTGGATTCCGGACGAGATATTCTTTCAGACGCTGGTCCGTCACCTGATCCCGGAGGACCGCATCGAAAGTCGCCCGCCCACCTTCCTGATGTTCACCGACTACGGGATGCCGGTGAACTTTCACGACGACCAGCATGACTTCCTATTGTCGCAGGACGCCTTCTTCGCGCGCAAGATCAGTCCCGACGCGATCGACCTGCGGGCGCGTCTGGGCACACTCTGGGCGGCACCGGGCGTGGACTTGCCGGTCACGGGCGAGGGACGGCGGCTGTTTGCCTTCCTGACGGGGCGCGGGCGCGTGGGCAGGCGGTTCGCCCCCCGCGCCTGGGAAGCCGGGGCCGAGATCGGCGCGGGACGGCGGCTGTGCATCGTCGTCTGCAAGAAGTGGCACGTGGGAAAGCGGTTGGCTGCGTGTCTGCGCCACGAGGGCTGGCCCGCGCTGGACTATCTGTTCGACGAGGAGGCGACCGAGATGCCCGACCTCGGCGGTATCGAGGGCAGCCTGGACCGCCGGTCGCGCCATCGCCGGGCAGTCCTGCGGTTGGTGTTCGACAGGCTTGGCACCGACCGTCTGGCGATCTGTGTCGATCCCGCACGGCTGGACGTGGTGTGCGATCTGGTCTCGGATGTGGCCGATGTGCGGGTGCTCGAACTGCGCTGCGGGTTCAGCGACGACTATCTGGTCGGCCATGCCCGAAGGCTGGGGCTGGCCGGTCCGGCGACGCCGCCGGACACCCTGGCGCGTCTTCTGCCCGCCTTGCGCCAGGACGTTGCGGGCGAGACCGAGCGGCTGACCGCCGCCGGTCTGCCCCGCCTTGCCACCCTGCGCGAGGGCGCGGCGCCGGGCGAGGGGGCCGATGCTCTGGCGCGGTCCGCCGATCTGTCCTACGACAGGGCCGCGGCGATCGCACAGGATGCAGGACTGTTCGCCGACTGACCGCAGAGGATCCGGAACGGAAACCGCCATGCCCTATGCCTACGACGACCAGAACATCTTTGCGAGGATCCTCCGGGGCGAGATCCCCAACAAGACCGTGCTGGACACTGCCCATGCGCTGGCGTTCCACGACATCCACCCGCAGGCGCCGGTGCATGTGCTGGTGATCCCCAAGGGTGCCTATGTCACCCATGACGACTTCATCGAACGCGCCACCGCGGACGAGATCGCGGGGTTCAACGCCGCGGTGGCCGAAGTCTGCCGGATCGTGGGTGTGCATCCCGGGGCGGGCGGTGGTGGCTATCGGCTGATCACCAACGCGGGTGCGGATTCGATGCAGGAAGTGCCGCATTATCACGTCCACATCCTTGGCGGCCGGCCCCTCGGGCGCCTGATCGAGGGCTAGCGCCCGCCACCTGACGGTGGGTTTCCGGCCCTCGTCTGTCTGTGCTTCATCCGAATCAACGGACATGCGAGTGTTCGCCCTCGTGACGAAGCGGACCTTCAGGCTTTCAACGCCTTTGCCCGCACCCCGCCCGGATCCGCCGCGCCAGCGGCCCGGGCAGCGGATGGCGTTCGGGCCTGACGGGTGTCCCCCGGACACCCGACCGGGCGGCCCTCACCCACGGCCAGCCGCTTTGGCGACACCAGCGCGCGCTCGGGGGTCATCCTGACCTGCCGCCATGAGGTGCAGACCATCGGCGGTGCTGCGGCTGTCCGCGGCCATCCGGTGCCCGACCCGACCCCACGGCACCAATGCGCCGGTCGCTGCCAATAAACTGGCTGGACCGAGGTCGTCGCGGTGATGAACAGGCGGTTCGGCCGCGGGCCGGACGGCTTGCGTCAGGCAACGCTCACGCGTCCCAGCAGCCTACCTGCACCGCCAGTCCCAGGCCCACGCGCTGCAGGTCTTCCGGCACCAGGTCGGCCGAGGGTCGCGCGGGTGCGGGCGTTACTCCGGCGGCGGTCAGGAACTCTGCCAGCCGCGCGGAATCGGCGGCGAAGGCCACGCCGGGCGGCAGCAGGCGCGTGCCCTCTGGCGCGGCAAGCAGCAGGCCCGCCACGGCGCCCTGGCTGTCCAGGACCGCGCCGCCCGCTTCGCTGTCGTCGGCCGCCAGGGCCAGCCGCACCACGCCGGACTCGCCGTTGAGGCCGCGCAGATCCTCGGCGGTGCCGAAGGTCAGCGTCGGCTGGCCCAGCCGTCCGCCGAAGGCAAAGCCCGCCACCGCTACCTCCGACCGCAGGCGCACCTCGCCCTGCCGGAACCGGGCGATACCGGGTGCGGCAAGCGGTTCGACTGGCCGCAGCAGGGCCACGCCCAGCGCGGCGTCGGTCGAAACAACCCGCGCGTCCCAGGTGTTGTCCAGCGTCACCCGCCCGCAGCCCGCCACGGCCTCGGCGCTGGTCAGCACGGCCCCGTCGGCCTCGGCCCAGAAGCCGGACCGTACGCGCACAGGGCGACGAATCTCCAGCCCCGACAAGAGGTCGATGCTCTGCACCGCGCCCTCGCCGACCGTGTCGGGCAGGACAGCGTCGGGACGCGTGGTGAAGCTCGACCGCAGCGCCTCGACGGCGATGGTGCGGCGCTGTTCGTCGCCCGCAGGCCAGGCCAGGATGTAGCCCTTCACATGGCCGTCGGATTCCGCCGCATAGACGGTTGTCGTCAAGGTTTCGCTGACGCCGGTGATGGTGAAGTCGCGGGCGCGCCTCTCGCGGGGGCCTTCGGTCGGCACGATCGCCAGGGTCTGCAGCAGGTCGTAGAGGCCGAACAGAGTCGCGCGGTCGCCGGTCTGGCTGATCAGCGACAGCCGCACCCCGCTGTCGCCCACCGGTTCGTAATGCGCGAAGGGCGGCTCGTATCGGTCGAAGGCCACAAGGCCCAGCGGCGCGGTCAACTCGATCCCGGCACGCGTATCCACCACCGGGGCCAGCCCCAGCGACCGGGTCACCGCCTGCCACGCATCGACCAGTTCCGCCCGTTGCCGGGTGGTCAGCACGCCCGTCGGCTCGTAGCCGTTCGCGGCCTGCCACGCCGACATCGACGCCCGCGTGCCGGGGCCGAAGGCGCCGTCGATGGCGGCGGTGTAGAAGCCCTTGAACTGCAGGGCAGTCTGCAACTCGCGCCGTTCCTCGGCCGTCAGGCGGCCCTCGGAGGCACGCGCCTCGGCCGGGGTTTCATCCGGCAGGGTCGAGATCAGGGGCTGCGACGGTT
>CAYYOE010000261.1:0-4718 GCA_964473055.1 uncultured Rhodobacterales bacterium
CTTGCAATTCGCGCATCCCGGCGCAAGGGTACGGGAACCTTACGGCAGCGGGCGGGTCCAACCGGGCCCGCCCCTCGGCATTCAGGACCGGAATCGAGACAGACCCATGGACAAGATCCCGATGACCCGCGCAGGCTTCGACGCGCTGAACGCCGAGCTGAAGCAGCTCAAGTCGGTGGAACGCCCCGCCGTGATCAAGGCGATCGCCGAGGCGCGCGAACATGGCGACCTGTCCGAGAACGCCGAATACCATGCCGCCCGCGAAAAGCAGAGCTTCATCGAGGGTCGGGTGAAGGAACTGGAAGGCGTCCTGGGCCTGGCGGATGTCATTGACCCGACCACCCTGTCGGGCGCCATCAAGTTCGGGGCGACCGTCCGTCTGGTGGACGAGGACACCGACGAGGAACGCACCTACCAGATCGTGGGCGAACACGAAGCCGACATCGAGGCGGGCAAGCTGAACATCCGTTCGCCGCTCGCGCGCGCCCTGATCGGCAAGGAGGCGGGCGACAGCGTCGAGGTACGCACGCCCGGCGGTGAAAAGGGCTACGAGATCCTCGAAATCCGGTTCGTCTGAGAACGGCGAGATGACGACACCCGCAGACCAAGGGCCGACAAGGCCCCGGTCCTCACCCGAAGCGCTGGGTCTTTATGCCCAGCGCGCTCCGGTGCGCAGCGGAATCGGGATGGGCACGGTGGCGGCTGCGACCCTCTGTGTCGTCTGGATCGGGCTGGTCATCTGGCTGTCGCGCGCCGGTGATGCGGCCGGTGTGCTGCTGGCAGTCGTGGCCGCGCTGGTTCCCGTCCTGATCGTCGGCGGCGGCGCGATCCTTCTGTCTCGCATGCAGACCCTCGGGGCAGAAACCGAACGCTTGCAATCCACCGTCGACGCACTGCGCCAGGCCTACCTCGCGCAGGTGCAAGCCCAGGGCACCGGCGCGCGGTCGACGGTCGAGGCCAAGCTCGACGAGATCGCCCGCGTCAGCCGCAAGACACAGACGACGCTTGCCATGTTCACGTCGATTCGGCAGGCGACGGAATCGCCCGCCCCCTCGCCGGCCGCACCGGTAGTCGAAGGCGAACAGCCCGACCTCGCGCTGGTGCCCCCCCCGCCACCGCCGCCGCAAGACCTTTCGGTTGCCGACTTCATCCGCGCGCTGAATTTCCCCGAGACGACCGAGGACCGCGAGGGTTTTGCCGCGCTGCGCCGCGCGCTGGCCGACCGCCGCGTCGTGCAGATCGTGCAGGCCAGCCAGGATGTCCTGACGCTTCTTTCGCAGGACGGCATCTACATGGACGACCTCGCGCCGGACCGCGCGCGTCCCGAACTCTGGCGCCGCTTCGCCCGGGGCGAGCGCGGCCGCACGGTGGCCGATCTCGGCGGAATCCGCGACCGGTCTTCGCTGGCTCTGACCACCGCACGAATGCGCGCGGACCCGATCTTCCGTGATGCCGTGCACCACTTCCTGCGCAAGTTCGACCAGACGCTCGTCGAATTCGAGAAGGTGGCGACCGACCGGGATATCGCCGACCTTGCCGACACGCGCACCGCGCGGGCCTTCATGCTGCTTGGGCGCGCGACCGGGGTCTTCGACTGACGCGCCTCAGTCCGGGAACACCGCCGGAAACGTCCGCATTAGTGCCGTGTCGAGATCGGCCATCGACACCGGCAAACCCAGATCGACCAGGCTGGTGACGCCATGCCCGGTGATCCCGCAGGGCACGATCCCGTCGTAATGGGACAGATCGGGGTCCACGTTGATCGACAGCCCATGGAAGCTGACCCATCGGCGCAGGCGCAGGCCCACGGCGGCGATCTTGTCCTCGCGTGGGGTCCCGTCGGGCAGCGGCGCCTTTTCGGGCCGCCGCACCCAGACGCCGACGCGACCCGGACGCCGTTCGCCGGTCACGCCGAATTCGGCCAGGGTGGCGATCACCCAGGTCTCGATGTCGCAGACGAAGCGGCGCACGTCCTGACCCCGGGCGCCCACGTTCAGCATCACATAGGCCACGCGCTGGCCAGGACCGTGATAGGTGTACTGTCCGCCGCGTTTCGACGGGAACACCGGGAACCGCCGCGGATCGGTCAGGTCGGTTTCCCGCGCCGACGTCCCGGCCGTGTAGAGTGGCGGGTGCTCCACCAGCCAGATGCACTCGTCGGCCGTGCCTGCGGCGATCGCGGCCGCGCGATCCTCCATGAAGGCGACGGCTTCGGGATATGAGGTCAGGCCGGGGGCGGCGATCCAGTCCACCATGGCGCTATCGGCGCAACAATCCCGCCTCGCGCAGCGCGCGCAGGCCGGTTCGGCTGACCGGTATGTCGGGGCCCGTCGCCATGCGCAGTGCTACGCGCGCACCGGCGCGCCGGGCCGCGCGCACACTGTCCAGCGCCACCCAATGCGACCGATGCACCTGAAGGCCGGGCGTGTCGCCCACTTCGCGGATCGCATCCGACAGCCGCATGAGCAGCCGTGTCTCGCCCTTCAGCGTCCGCACGAGCACATAGTGATCCTTGCCGGACAGCGCGACAAGCGGCGCGCGATCAGATGCCGGCAAGCGATCGAGCAGACGGGCCGGGGGATCCTCTCGCTTCAACGGTTCCGCAGGGGCGCGAAGCAGCCCATCGTCCGTCGCATCCGGCCAGCGCCATTCGGCCGGAACATCGCGCAGGACCAGATGCACCAGCATGCCGACCGCCCCGCACACGAGCACGAGACTGGCCACGAATGCAGCAAGTCCGTCGAACGGATAGGGCGTACCCAGCACGACAAGATTAACCCCAAGGATTACCGGGGGCACCGCGATGGCCGGAGCAACCGCGCCCAGCGCCAGTGCCGGTATCGGTCGCAGGCGCCGACCCAGCGCCTCCCATGCCAGATCGGCGGCGGCAGACCCCGCCGCATAGGGGGCGCTGACCATCACCGCCCAGAATGCGATGCGCGGCACCGGCGCGAAGATCAACTCGGTTCCGAACGGACCCGTCAATCCACAGACCAGCGCGGCTGCAGCCAGGGCGACCAGGGTCCACGGAGCGGCAAGGTGGTTGCAAGATTCGGCCAGCGCGCGGGCCACGATGCCCCGGGGCCGCGATGGATTGCGGCCAGAACGGGATGGGTGGCGAGGCTCGGAAAGGGTCATGCGGAATGTCTAGTGCCGGTTACTTGCCTTTGCCAGATGGCGGATGCGGTGCGCAACAACCCCGATGGGTCACTTCGGCAGCAGCCCGGCATCGCGCAGCGCCGGAACATTGGCACGGCTGACCGGGATATCTGGGCCCGCGGCCATGGTCAGCACGGCCCGTTCCCCATCGCGTCGCGCCGCGCGCACATGATCCAGCGCCACCCAATGCGACCGGTGCACCTGAAGCCCCGGGGTTTGCCCTGCCTCGCGGATCGCATCCCCAAGCCGCATCAGCACAAGGCTTTCGCCCTGCATCGTGCGCACCCGGACATAGTGGTCTTCGACCGAAAGCGATACAAGCGGGCCACGCCGGTCCAACGGCAGCCGCTCGAGGATCGCCGGCGCGGCCGCACCACCCGCGGAAGCAGTTGTCCGTGGCGCGGGCCTGCGCAGCGCCAGCCTCAGCAATCCCGTGACGACAACGGCAATGGCGAACAGCGTGGCCAGAAACCCCGGCAGGGCCTCCGGCCTTGGCACGGCGCCCAGCACTACGGCGTTGACCGCCAGAACCGTCGGCGGCACGGCAACGGCCGTCGCCAGGGCCGCCACGGCATCCTGCAGCAAGGGGCCTGCACTGTCCCCCCAGCGCCGCAGCGCGATCTCGGCTGCAAGATACCCCGCCGCATAGGTCGCTCCGGCCATGACCAGCCAGTATCCGAAGCGCGGGGCCGGGCGCATCGACGTGCCGGTATCGAACGGACCGATCAGCGTGGCAAGCAGCGCGACACCCGAAAGGGCCGCCAGCGTCGTCGGGGCGGTCATGTGCGCCCGCAGCTCGCGCAGCGCGGAATACGACCCGGGGGTATTCACGAAGCGGCCGGTGCCTCTGGCGCAGGAACGGTTGCAGGTATCACGGCTACCATTCTAGCCCGCACCGCATCGTGTTTCCACCCGACCCATCTGCCTGCAAACGAGAGGCCCCGATGACCCTCGACCCCATCCTGTCCGCGCCGCTCGCCGTGCAATTCCATCTTCTTGCCGCGATCCCGGCGCTCCTCCTCGGTCCCGTCGCGCTCTGGCGCAGCCGGCGCGACCGCTGGCACCGGATCACGGGATACGTCTGGGTTGCCAGCATGGCGGCCGTCGCCGCGACCGGCCTCGCCATTCCTTCCGCCGGGCTCGCCCTCGTCAGCCCGCTCGGCCTCGGGCCGTTCGGTCCGATCCACCTGCTGTCCCTCGCGACTTTCTGGGGAATCGCCTGTGGCGTCTCACATGCCCGCGCCGGCCGGACTGCGGCCCACCGAGCGACCATGCGTTGGATGTACTTCGGGGCCCTTGGGCTGGCCGGACTGTTCACACTGCTGCCGGGACGACGGCTGAACGCAGCCCTTTTCCCCGCGGAACCCGGGTTGGGATGGCTGGCAATCGCGGCGGGTCTGGGCTTCATCGCGGCGCTGTGGTCGGGACGGGCGGGAATGGTCAAGTTGGCCCTTCCCTTCACCCGGACGACTCGCTAAACACCCGCCACCCGAATGCCGGGGCAGTGCGGTCGTGGCGGAATTGGTAGACGCGCAGCGTTGAGGTCGCTGTTCCTTAAC
>CAYYOE010000262.1:0-4708 GCA_964473055.1 uncultured Rhodobacterales bacterium
TGAACCACCATCCTTGCGCCGGTCATCGTCCGCGTCATCGTCGTCTCCGTGTCAAACTGCCGGACCTGCATCGGTTTCCGGCAACAAAAAGCCCCCGAGGGTGAACCGGGGGCGCATGGCGGATGGGAATGGTTCCCGTTACCGGCCCATGCGCCATCGTCCTACAAGAATGAGAAGGTCGCCCATTCGTCCCCCCGTGGAAGTGGCAGGACATTAGGGGGGGGCGCGGGGGGCGTCAATGGCAGGCGACGGATATAATGTCGCGGGCAGGCCGCATGACGCAAGAAAATTTCTGGCGTGGCGGCAACACATCTTTCGGTCCGTTCGACGGATTGATCGTGATCAAGGCGACCGGAGCGAGCTGCCAACACATCATGTCCTGCGCGCGAACTGACCTGACAGGAGAGCCCATGAAACCCCTTTACGCCAGCGCCCTGGCCCTTGCAGCGATGGCCATGCCCGCCAGCGCCAGTGAGGATCTGCGCCAGCTAGCGCTCGACTTTTTTCAGCCCCTTCCCTCGACCGTCCCGGCACTACGCGACAATGTCGTGACGCCCGAGAAGATCGAACTCGGCAAGGCGTTGTTCTTCGATCCCCGCATGTCCGCCTCGGGCGTGTTCTCCTGCAACTCGTGCCACAACCTTGCGACCGGAGGTGACGACAACCTGGAGACCTCGGTCGGACACGGCTGGCAGCAGGGCCCGCGCAACGCACCGACCGTGCTGAACTCGGTCTTCAACGAGGCACAGTTCTGGGACGGCCGCGCCGCCGATCTTGCCGAACAGGCCAAGGGGCCGGTGCAGGCGGGAGTCGAGATGGCGAACACACCAGATTCGGTGCTGCAGACACTGAATTCGATGCCGCAGTATGTAGAGTGGTTCCGGGCGGCCTTCCCGGACGAGGCTGACCCCGTCAGCTTCGACAACTTCGCCAAGGCGATCGAGGCCTTCGAGGCGACGCTGATCACGCCGTCGCCCTTCGATGCGTTCCTGAACGGCAACCTGGCCGCACTGACCGAAGTGCAGCAGGCGGGCCTGCAGACCTTCATTGATACAGGCTGCGCGTCCTGCCACAACGGCGTGAACCTGGGGGGGAACGGCTACTACCCGTTCGGCCTGGTGGAACGCCCCGGATCCGACGTGTTGCCGCCCGACGACAAGGGCCGCTTCATGGTGACCGAGACGGCTGGCGACGACTATGTGTTCCGCGCCTCGCCCTTGCGCAACATCGCGCTGACCGCGCCCTACTTCCATTCCGGCAAGGTCTGGAGCCTTCAGGTCGCGGTGGAAATCATGGGCACGTCGCAGCTGGGGGCTGAGCTGACCACGGAACAGTCCGAACAGATCGTGGCCTTCCTGGACACGCTGACCGGCACCATGCCGCAGATCGTCTATCCGTTGCTGCCGCCCGAAACGGCGACTACGCCACGTCCGCGGCTGGAGATGCTGCCGAACTGACGCCCCTTGCGCGAACAGTCGGGGGCGGGGCCATTTCCCCGCCCTCGGCTGGACTGGACACAAGGCGCAGGTGCGGCACACGTCTGGCATCGGTCTGCTGTGACAGGGCGATCTCACTGACGCCATGGCGCAGGGCCTGGACAGGGTCCGAGACCGCGGCCGTTGCCAGAACGCCGACGCTGATGCAGGGACGCAGCATCGCGTCCTCGGCACAGACCACTTCGACGAGATCGCCGGCCCTGGGGAGCACCCCCCGCAGACAGATTCTCGCCATGTCTTCGGCCAGCACGAGCGGCCCGCCATCATCGCACCAGATCAGTGCGATCTCCGATCGCGGAGATTTCCAGACCACAACCCCATGCAACTTGAGCACGGCACCCTCCGCCCGACTTCGCATTTTGCATGCATTGCACAACTCTGGCGCGACAGAACAGGGTGTGAATCCGGTCAGGTTTCTGATAGCCTGATGCTGGTTGACGACGACTTGACGCTATTTGGCGTCATCGCGAAGGCCGGGGGGAGTGTGGCAGGGGTCGGCAAACGGAAACCGCAGGAGGTGCGCGAGACTTTCTCGCGCAACCTGAAAAAGCTGGTCGCGGGTGGGCCGTCGATCTCGCGTCTCTGCGAGGAGGCGGGCATCAACCGTACGCAGTTCAATCGCTATCTCAGCGGCGAAGCGCATCCCCGGCCCGAGGTGCTGGACCGCATATGCCGCCATTTCGGGCTGGACGCCCGGATCCTTCTGGAGCCCCTGGAAGACCTGAAAATGCCGCAGGGGAACTCCGGTCCGTCGCCGGACCTTGAGCCTTTTGGAGACCGCATGAAAGGCTTCGACCATCGGCGGATGCCGGACGGCTACTACCGGATGGTCCGCCCCGCCATGACCGCGCGGGACATGGCGCTGGCCAGCCTTCTGGTGCTCCGCACCGAACCGGACGGGTCCAAGCGCGCACTTGGGGCGGTGCCGGACTACTATTTCACCACCACGCTGCGGCCGCGGGCCTGGCGGGAACGACGCATGGGCACGGCGGTGTTCCAGCACAGCAACGGCGTGTCGCTGCTGATGGGCGCGCAAGGGGGCAACCTGATCCAGCTGTGCTTCCTGACCCCTGGCTATCGTGCGATTGCCACGCTGTTTTCGGGGTTCGCTGCGTTCACCCAACCCGCCGATGCGAACCAGGCGCAGGTCGTGCCGCTGCTCGCCGAGTATTTCGGGCCGCGCTTTGGGGACGGGCTGCGGGCGCGCCGGACCTGTGGGGCGGTCCCGTTCGAGGCGCTCCGCGCTGTCGAGCGGGAGTGGTTCCTGACCTGGAATCCCTTCGGCCCGCACCGGATGTTCGACAAATAGCGTGTTCCGCACGGAAAACGGGGCCGCCCTTCTCTGCAAGGGCGGCCCCGAGGCTCGTCGGCCGGGCCCGGTCGTTGACTGCTCGGGTCCGTTTCGCCTGCGTCCCGGCCTTCGGACGGGGCACGCGCACGCGCCCCGGGTAGGAGGGGGAGGGGCATAGCAGCACCCGCCCCACCCTGTTCGTCGGCCGGGGCGTCACCGACCCGGCCTCGCGCCCTCGGGGGCGCATGGCCCGACCCGCACAGGGGCCGGACCAATCCCGTCAGCTGCACCCGCTCGTGGCGCCGCAGGTGTTGCACTTCATGCAGGTGCCGTTGCGCACCAGCGTGTAGTTGCCGCATTCGCCGCAGGCGTCGCCTTCGTAGCCCTGCAGCTTGGCCTTTTCGCGGGCCGACAGCGACACGGTGCCCGTGGCAATCGCAGTCGTCGTCTCGGTCGTGACCGCCATCCCCGACAGACCGGCGTCATCCGCAAAGGCCGTCGCCGCCCCGCCCTGGAACACCAGCAGTTCTTGCGGCAGGCGGCCCCGCGTATAGCCAGCGCTTGCCACCTTCTTCAGCACATCGAAGGCTGAATTTCCGGCGGCATCGGGCACTTCGCGGAAGTTCCTCACCCCCTCCTGCTCGCCCCGGCCGATATCGTCGAAGGTCGTGCCTTCCGGCTTCACATGGGCAAGATCGGTGCGGTCGAGGTAGCTGATCGCCAGTTCCCGGAAGATGTAGTCGAGGATCGAGGTCGCGTTCTTGATCGTCTCGTTGCCCTGCACCATCCCGGCCGGTTCGAACCGGGTAAAGGTGAAGGCGTCCACGAATTCCTCCAGCGGCACGCCGTATTGCAGGCCCACCGACACCGCGATGGCGAAGTTGTTCATCATCGCGCGGAAGGCGGCGCCTTCCTTGTGCATGTCGATGAAGATCTCGCCCAGCGTGCCGTCCTGGTATTCGCCGGTGCGCAGGTACACCTTGTGCCCGCCGACGATGGCCTTCTGCGTATAGCCCCGGCGGCGTTCGGGCAGCTTTTCGCGGTGGCGGCGGACGATTTCCTTGACCACGATCTTCTCGATGACCTTCTCGGCCAGGACCACGGCCTTTTCCTGCGCCGATCCGCTGGCCAGCACTTCTTCGGCCTCTTCGTCGTCTTCCACCAACGCGGCGGCCAGCGGCTGCGACAGCTTGGACCCGTCACGATACAGCGCGTTGGCCTTCACCCCCAGCGACCACGACAACTCGTATGCCGCGAGGCAGTCCTCGATGGTGGCCGAGTTCGCCATGTTGATCGTCTTGGAAATGGCGCCCGAGATGAAGGACTGCGCGGCGGCCATCATGCGGATGTGGCTGTCCACCGACAGATACCGCGTGCCCTTCTTGCCGCAGGGGTTGGCGCAGTCGAACACCGGGTAGTGTTCGGCCCTCAGGTGCGGCGCGCCTTCCAGCGTCATCGTCCCGCAGACGTGGTCGTTGGCCGCGTCGATCTGCGCGCGGGTAAAGCCCAGGTGTGCCAGCAGGTTGAACGTCGGATCGGTCAGCTTCTCGGGCGGGATGCCCAGTGTGCCGGTGCAGAAGTCCGCGCCCAGCGTCCACTGATTGAAGACGAACTTGATGTCGAAGGCGGACGGCAGCGCCGCCTCGACCTTGGCGATCTCCTCCGGCCCGAAGCCGTGCCCGATCAGCGCGGTGTGGTTGATCCCCGGCGCCTGGCCGAGCGAGCCGTGACCGACGGCATAGGCCACGATCTCCTCGATCTGCGCCGGGCGATAGCCGAGCTTTTCCAGCGCCGCCGGAACGCTCTGGTTGATGATCTTGAAGTAACCTCCGCCGGCCAGCTTCTTGAACTTGACCAGGGCGAAGTCGGGCTCGATCCCCGTGGTGTCGCAGTCCATCACCAGGCCGATGGTGCCGGTGGG
>CAYYOE010000263.1:0-4697 GCA_964473055.1 uncultured Rhodobacterales bacterium
CGGTGGTGTCGATCTGGCCACCGCTTGTGGTGATCGTTGGCGGGGCAGCGATCTGGGCCGTGTCGGGCGGCTATTCCGCCGAGGCGCGGCAGTTCCCCCGTGTCGTCGGGGCGCTTCTGGTCCTCTTGGGCGTCTTCGATGGCTGGAGCCGCGTGAACCTGCCCGGTCGCGCTCTGGTAACCGATGCCTGGGGCGCGTCCTTCCACCGCCGCGAGATGGCGACGGTGCCGCCCTTGCGGCAGGAGCTGACCCTGACGCTCTGGATGCTGGGGGCCTTTGTCGGCATGGCGGCGGTGGGCATCCTGATCGCGCTTCCACTGTTCTGCTTTGGCTACCTGCGCTTTCGCTCGGGGCGCGGCACCCTGTTCGCGGCGGCCATTGCCGCGGGCGTGTTCGGTTTCGAGTACGCCGTTTTCGAATGGCTCCTGGAGTACGAACTCTACCGCGGGCTGTTGTTTTCCACGGGCGGCCTCGCCCGCTGGTAGGCGGCCCAAATCACAAAACTGGAGGAGACGACCATGAAGACCCTGATGAGAAATGGCGCCGCGGCACTGGCCGCGGTCATGGCCACGGCGACCGTGGCGGCGGCTGAGTTCCCCGGCGACGGGCGGATCAGCTTCGTTATCCCCTACGGCCCCGGCGGCGGCTTCGACACCATCGTGCGGACCTTTGCACCGGCGTTGGAGGAAGCGCTTGGCACATCAGTGGTGCCGGAAAACATCCCCGGCGCATCGGGCACCCGCGGCGCGCAGTCGGTCTACCGCTCCGACCCCGACGGATACACCATCGGCATCTTCAACATCCCCGGCCTGACCGTGTCGGAGGCGACGGACCGCGACATCGGCTTTCCCCTGTCGGAAGTGACCTGGATCGCCAACCTCGCCGTCGAGCAATACGCCATCGCGGTCAAGACCGACTCGCCGATCCAATCGGTGGCTGACCTCTGCGCGCTGGGTCGGCCGATCAAGCTGTCGGACACGGGGACCGACTCCACCTCGTCGATCACCGCCGTCATCGCCTTCGACGTCCTGGGTTGCGACATCACCAACATCACCGGCTACAGCGGGTCCAACGACACGATGATCGCAGTGATGCGCGGCGAGGTGGACGCGACGCTTAAGCCCATCGGGTCACTGGCGCGCTACATCGAGTCGGGCGACCTGCGCTACATCTTCACGCTGACCGACGCCACCGTGATCGAGGGCGTAGAGAACGCAACCGACATCGGCCACCCGGAGTTCGCCAAGTTCACCATCAACCGCGTGGTGGGCGGCCCCCCCGGCATGGACCCTGCCGTGGTCCAGACCCTGACAGATGCGCTGCGCGCCGCCAGCGAATCAGCGTCCGTGCAGGATTGGGCCGGCTCGAGCGCCACGATGCTGGACTTCAAGGACGCGGCGGCGACCTCCGCGATGATGGAGGAGCTCGCCTCGTTCTACGTGCAGTACAAGGATCTGCTGTCGCAGTGACCCGTTCCGGCACGCCCCTAAGGGGCGTGCCGTTCTTTGCACCCTGAAAGGACGGCCCGCCGATGGGGTTCGACGCGCTCTGGACCGCCACCCTGGAACTCGCGCTGGGCGGCAGCGTTCTCTATCTGATTGCCGGGGTGCTGCTGGGCCTGTGCTTCGGGGTGATCCCGGGCCTGGGCGGCACCACCGCACTGGCGCTGCTGATCCCCGCCACCTACACGATGGAACCGATTCAGGCGATGTACATCGCGGGCGGGGTCATGGGGGCCACGTCCTTCGGCGGGTCCATCACCGCCATCCTGCTGAACACGCCCGGCACCGCGCCCAATGCCGCCACCACCTTCGACGGCTATCCGCTGGCCCAGCAGGGCAAGGCGGGGCTGGCCATCGGTGCATCCGCTGCGGCATCGGCGCTGGGCGGACTTCTGGGCATCTTGACCCTGCTTCTGTTCATCCCCGTCGCGCGCGAGGTCGTGCTGTCCTTCGGCCCGTCGGAATTCTTCCTGCTGACGGTGCTCGGCCTTGCGGCCATTGCCGTCTCGGTGCGCGGCAAGCTGTTGCGCGGGCTGATTGCGGGCGGGCTGGGGCTGTTCTTCGCCTTCGTCGGCTTCGATGCGATTTCGGGCGACATCCGCTTTGCCGGCGGCGTCAACTACCTGTGGGACGGGGTGCCGCTGGTGCCGACCCTGACGGGCATGTTCGCCATCGCGCAGATGATGGAACTGGCCCTGAAGGGCGGGTCCGTCGCCGGCACCCCCAAGGACAACAACTTCGCCATTACCGGCGTTGCGGCCGGCATCCGGTCGGTGTTCACCCACTGGCCGACGCTGATCCGCGGGTCGGTGATCGGCACCGTGATCGGCGCGGTGCCGGGTCTGGGCGGCACCGTCGCCGCGTTCCTGTCCTATTCGTCGACCGTGCAGACCGACCGCGATCCCGACAGCTTCGGCAAGGGCAACATCAAGGGCGTGATCGCACCCGAGGCCGCAAACAACGCCAAGGATGGCGGGTCGCTCATTCCCACTGTGGCCTTCGGAATTCCCGGCAGCGCGGAAACCGCGCTGTTCCTGGCGATTCTGGTGCTGCACGGAATGGACCCCGGCCCCGGCATCCTTTTGCACCGCGAGGCAGAGGTCTACGGGCTGATCATCGCGCTCACCGCGTCGGCGGTGGGGGCATCGCTGATCGGCATCCTGCTGTCCCGGTTCCTGATCCTGATCACCCGAATCGACGTGGGCGTGATCGTGCCCGTGGTGGTCGCGGTTTCGCTGACGGGGGTCTATGTGCTGGAAGGCCGGATGGCGGACGTTCTTCTGACCGTGGCGATGGGCATCCTGGGCTACCTGATGATCCGGTTCGACTATCCGCGCCTGACGCTGGTGATCGCTCTGGTGATGGGCGAGACGGCGGAACGGTCGTTCCACCAGCTTGGCCTGATCTCGGACGGGCAGATCCTGGGGTTCATGTTCGGGCGGCCGGTATCGGTGATCCTGATCGTGGCGATTGTCATCACTTTCCTGCTGCCGACCCTGCGCCGCACCATGGCCCGCTGACCTTGCCACTGCGCACGAGCGTTGCGCGAATGGAGACAGATCACAATGCGCGATCTGGTTGCAGGCCTTGTTGCCCTCACGCAACAATCACGCGGGAACCGCGCAATATTCACACCTTCGCCAGATTCCTCCGCTAACCTCCTTCTTGCGTAGGGGCACTTGTCCCGATGCAGATCCTCCCTGTACTGACCGGCCGCGCCTCGTGCGCGGCCTTTTTTTTGCCGACCGTGCGCTCACCACGGGACCGGCACGACCAACCCCGTACCCCGCGCGCGATTCCCGTTCACCTCGGTGCCGACGCGGTGCATCCGCAAGGCATCCACCGGGGCAGACACCATCAGCCGCGCCGCACCATGCCCGGCCTCGCCCAGCCACAGCGCCCGGTCCTCGGGCGACAGGATGACCGGCATCCGGTCGTGCACCGCAGCCAGGGGCCCCGTGGCCGCACAGGTCACGATGGCGCAACTGGCGACGCGCTGCCCGTCCCGTTCCCACACCTGCCAGACGCCCGCCATTTCCATCACGTCGCCATCGCTACGGGTGACATACCAGGGCAACGGGGTCTGCCCCTTCTCGCGCGTCCATTCGTAGAACCCCGACGCCGGCACGATGCAGCGTCGTTCGCGCGCGGCGGCCCGGAAGGCGGGCTTCTCGGCGATGGTCTCAGACCGGGCGTTGATCAGCAGCGGTCCATCGGTCGGCGTCTTGTACCAGTTCGGCAAGAACCCCCAGCGCAGCGCGCGTAGACGCCTTGTCCCGGCTTCCGACGTGACGGCGTGCACCGCGACGGTCGGACAGACGTTGTACTCTGGCACCGGGGGCAGGTCATTGTCCGGCAGGGCCGCGAACAGCGCCGCAAGCGCCTCGGACGGGGTGGTCAGGACGAAACGGCCGCACATGCCGCTGACCCTGCGGCCGCGCGGTCGAAAAGGAAAGGGCGCGGCAAGTCTGCCGCGCCCGATGCCGACCAGTAAGACCAGTCCGGACCGCGCTACTTCTGCGTGATCCGTCCGTCAAGGAACGGCGTGTACGGCGCGCTCGCCGCGAGGAACTCCGCCGTCACATCGGCCAGATCAGGGCCGAAGTCGTAGGCGTTCGCGGCATCGACGAACATCGCATAGCCGTCGCCGCCTTTGCGGACGAAGTTGTTGGACACCACGCCATAGGCTTTCGCAGGATCCAGCGGCACGAAGGTTTCGCCTTCCGCCACCATCACATCGCTGATGCGCGACCCGGCAGGCTGTGACAGATCGAAGGTGAACTTCATGCCCGCAACCTGCGGAAACCGGCCCGATCCCTCTTCGACCTGACTGACCCCGTTCTCCAGTGCCGCCAGCAGCGCCTCGCCCGTCACCTGGAACGTGGACAGCGAGTTCTGGAACGGCAGAACCGTCAGCACCGCCCCCTTCGTCACCGCCCCCGCCTCGATCGAAGCCCGCAGGCCGCCGCCGTTGGCGATGGCAACCTGAATGCCCTGGTCGCGCACCCGTTCGAGCATCGCCTCGGCGACCAGGTTGCCCATTTCGCATTCCCGCGCCCGGCAGTTCTCGCGCGTACCGTCGATGGGTGCTGCGGCCTCGGCCACCACTTCATTGCGAATCGCTTCCAGCGGTTCGGCAAGGACCGCCACGCGGGCCACAATCGCCTCGTCCTCGGCAACCGTCCCGTCGATGGG
>CAYYOE010000264.1:0-4652 GCA_964473055.1 uncultured Rhodobacterales bacterium
GCCGAAAGCGGGTCGAGCCACGACCCCGCAGTGCCCTCGGTCATCCGCCGCTTCCGGGTGCGCGATGGCGGCCTGTCGGGTGGCGAGGTCTTTGCCACGCTGGACAACGGCCTGCCCGACGGTATCCGCTGTGACGTGGCGGGCAATGTCTGGTCCAGCGCCGGGGACGGGGTTCATGTCTTCGCGCCGGACGGGGCGCTGCTGGGCAAGATCCTGGTGCCGCAGCGCGTGTCGAACCTGACCTTCGGCGGCCCACGGCGGAACCGGCTGTTCATCACCGCCACGACCTCGGTCTACCTCGTCTATGTCGCGGCGACCGGCGCGCAGGTGCCATAGGACCGGCACGCAGGCGCGCCTGCCGACAGGTTCGGGTAAAGTCTGCTGTGCGGCCGACGAGACGCATTTGCCCGATCCCGGGCTTCAGGCGCGCCCTACCGCAGGATGCGCCGCAGGGTGGTGCGGGCGTCCTCGACATCTTCGACCGGGGCACCGGAACCCCCACCGGCACCCACAAGCACAAGGGCGTCGATCAGGCGTTCGAGGTCAGGCAAGGCCTCGGGCCCGGCAATCGACATCACGCGCTTGCCCAGGCGCCGCACGATCTCGGCCTTGGTACCGCTCTGGTCCGAAAGCCAGCGCCCGAAGACGGCCATCTCGGTCGCCTCGTCGACGCCCACGTCGAACAGGCGCTGCGCCTCGCGGATCAGCGTGTCCGACGCCTCGCGGTCCCAGGACCGCTGCATCTGGACAACAGCGGCGCCGATCCCCATGGCGGCAAGGCGCGGATCTTCCACGCAATCGGCGGGATGCAGGTTGGTCTTGCGGCGGAACCCGAACCGCCGTGCGGCCAGTCGCACGTCATTGGCGGCATCGGCCAGTGTCTCGGCCGCGTCCTTGGCGGCGCGCAGGCGGTAGATCCAGAAGGCCCCACCAAGAATGATCGCAAGAATGGCGCCAAGAATGTGCATGTCGGACCCCGAAACCGAAAAATGATGCAGGGATTGCTATAACGCGTTTGTGACTGCGGCAAGGCGGGTGGAGGGCATCCATGTGCAGCCGTCCAGCGGCCACAATCGCTAAAAAGTTAACGATTGCCCGAGAATCAACATGATTTGCACAAGAATGGGGGGGTAGTCTGACCCTCGTTGACCTTTCCCTGCCGATCCGAATCGCCCGGATCGGCGCGTCTCTGCCAGGACCAGTTGCCATGATGAACCGCCGCCATTTCCTCACTGCTACCGGCCTTTCCGCCGTGTCCCTGATCGCCGCCCCCGCCCTGGTGCGTCCCGCCCAGGCCAGCGCCCCCGCCGGGTGGACCGTGCCCGAGGCATGGGCCCCCGTGATCGTGCGCCTGCAGACCCCGGTGCCCGAGGGCGACATCCATGTCGACCCCAACAGTTTCATGCTGTACCTCGGCCTGCCCGACAACCGGGCGGTCCGCTACATGGTCGGCATCGGCCGCGCGGGCCTTTACGAAAGCGGCAGCTTTGTTCTGGGCGGCAAGGCCAAGTGGCCCAGCTGGCGGCCCACCAATGCGATGATCCGGCGCGACCCGGCCCGCTATTCCCGCCATGCAGGCGGGATGCCGGGTGGGCCGAACAACCCGCTGGGCGCGCGGGCGCTGTATCTGCACACCGACGCGGGCCACGACACCATGCTGCGCATCCACGGCACGACCGAGCCCTGGACGATCGGCAGTGCAGTGTCGAATGGCTGCGTGCGGCTGGTGAATTCGCATGTGGAACATCTGTACGAACAGGTGAACCGCGGCTCGCGCGTTGTTCTGCACCCAAAGGGTGAGGCGCCCAGCGTCTGACGGCGGTTCAGGCCGGAAGGCGGGACATGGCGGCGCAGACGGCCCGCCGCCTCTGGTCTTTCCGCCGCTGACGCGCCATTCTTGCCGCAGCGCAGCATTGGCGGCGGCAAGGCGGGGCGGGCATGGCGACACTCTCGATCGCGGCGGGATTGCTGGCGCTGGCGCTGCTGATCTGGGGCGCGTTCCGCGGCCTGTCGATCCTGGTGCTTGCCCCGGTGCTGGCCGTCGCGGCGGCGGTCGTGTCGGGTGGTCCGGCGCTGGCCAGCTACACCCAGGTGTTCATGACGGCCACGGGTGGCTTTGTCATCGCCTTCTTCCCGCTGTTCCTGATGGGGGCCGTCTTCGGCCGCATCGTCGAGGAAACGGGGGCCGCCACCGCGCTGGCACGGGCCATCGCGGGCGCCGTGGGCCGGGCGAACGCGATCCCGGCGGTCGTGCTGGCCGCCGCCGCGCTGACCTATGGCGGGGTGTCGCTGTTCGTGGTGGCCTTTGCCGTCTGGCCGCTGGCGCGCGCGCTGTTCGCCGAGACCGGAACCGCGCATCGGCTGGCGCCCGCCACCATCGCGCTGGGGGCCTTCACATTCACCATGACGGCGCTGCCCGGATCGCCGCAGATCCAGAATGCGATTCCGACGCCCTACTTCGGCACCACGCTCTATGCCGCGCCGCTGCTCGGGCTGGTCGCGGCGGCGATCATGGCGGGGGGCGGCCTGCTGTGGCTGGGCTGGCGTGCGCGCGCCCTGCGCGCTGCCGGCGACGCCCCGCCCGAAGCGGCAGATCTGGCAGGGGACCGCCCGCTGCCCGGCTGGGTGGCCGCGGCGCTGCCCGTGGCCGCGGTTCTGGTCCTGACCTGGGCGCTGGGCACACAGGTTTTGCCGCGGCTCGATACGCGGTATCTGGCCCTGCCGCTCTATGGTGCGACCGAGTTGTCCCGTGTCCTCGGCCTGTGGTCGGTGATCGGCGCGCTGACCGGGGGGATCGTGCTGGCGCTGGCGCTGCATGGACGGCGGTTGCCGACGGTGGGGGCGACGGTGTCGAAAGGCGCGGAATCGGCGCTGCTGCCGATGTTCAACACCGCCTCGCTGGTGGGGTTCGGCGCGGTGATCGCCGCGACCCCGGGGTTCGAGGCGATCCGCACCGGGCTGGACGCGCTGTCGGGCGGGTCGGCGGCCCTGTCGCTGGCCATGGGGGCGGGCTTGTTGGCCGGGATCACCGGGTCGGCCTCGGGCGGGATGACCATCGCGCTGGAGGCGCTCGCCAGCGATGCCGCAGCCCAAGCTGCAGCCGAGGGGCTGTCGGTCGAGGTGCTGCACCGCGTCGTCTCGGTCGCGACCGGGGGGCTGGACACGCTGCCGCACAACGGGGCGGTGGTCACGCTGCTCGGCATCTGCGGGCTGACCCACCGGCAGGCCTATGGTGACATCTTCGTCGTCGCCGTACTGATTCCGTTGGTGGCCCTTGCGGCGATCCTGGGGCTGTCGGGTCTGGGCGTCGTCTAGTCGTACGCGGTTGGCAACCAATTGGTAACGGCTGACCCCTAGCCTGCGGGCGTTGCAAGGCATGGGCGGACCCCGGATGCAGATCGAGCGGCAAGATCACGATGGCGTCGCCATCCTTCATGTGCGCGAAACGCGGATCGATGCGGCGGTGGCGATCCAGTTCAAGGACTGCATGCGCGAACTCACCGCCGCGGGACCGGATCGTGTGGTGCTGGACCTCAGCCAGATCGTGTTCCTGGACAGTTCGGGTCTGGGCGCGGTGGTCGCAGCGATGAAGCTGCTGGGCCCGCAGCGCAAGCTGGAACTGGCGGGCCTGACGCCCTCGGTGGAACGGGTGTTCCGCCTCACCCGGATGGATTCGGTCTTCACGATCCATCCCGACGCGTCGGCGGCAATCGTCGCGCTTCCCCGTGCTTCGTGACGGCGGCATCAGCGGAACCACGGACGTGCCAATCACCCGCGAAAGGACCCCGGGTTACGAAGTGCGGCTGGACTTCCGCGCCTGCCCTCATGCGGTGCGCGGTGCCCTGATGGGCCTGCGCGGGTCGATGGCGGGCACGGGCCTGGCTAGGCAAGACGGGGATACGCTGGAACTCGTCGTGGCGGAGGTGCTGAACAACGTGGTCGAACATGCCTACGCCGACCAACCCGACGGTATTGTCACGCTGATCGCACGAACCCTGCCCTGTGGCGTCGCGATCCAGGTCCGGGACAAGGGTCGGTCGATGCCGGGTGGCGCGCTGCCCGAGGGGCAATGCCCGACCCGGCCCGAGGACGCGAATGCGCTGCCCGAAGGCGGGTTCGGCTGGTTCCTGATCCGTGACCTCGCGCAGGATCTGGCCTACAAACGCGTCGGAAACTACAACTGCCTGACGTTCCGCCTGAATTTTGGACGCCCGGAAGAGGCCTAGTCTGCGCTTTCGGCCAGGCGATGGCTACCAATGACGGCTTCGATCGCGGTGCTGACCCTTTGCGCCCTGCCGCTTGAACGCAGCGCCCCGCCCGGATCAGCCGCGTGCGCCACCCGGGCAGCGGATGGCCGCCCCCGGCCGGCCACTTTGTCAACGCCTGCGCACACTCGGGGGTCATCCGACCTGGCGCCGGAAACTGCAGACCACCGGCGGAGCAGCGGCTGTCCGCGGCTATCCGGTGCCCTCGGTCGTGACCACTGGACGGCAGCAATTGGCCGCATTGCTGCCTGTCGCCACCGCATCGCCGAGGTGCAGGAACCTTTCGTCAGGTGGTGAACACTGGCACGAAACGCGATGTTCCGTGCCCCGGCACGGCGCATTTCCGCCGCCTATCCCAGAATGCCGCGCGGCTTGGTGGCCCCGGCA
>CAYYOE010000265.1:0-4651 GCA_964473055.1 uncultured Rhodobacterales bacterium
GGCATCGGCGGCGTGCTGGAACCGATGCAGGCAGGCCCCACGATCATCGAGGACAACTGCTTCATCGGGGCCCGGTCCGAAGTGGTGGAAGGTGTGATCGTGCGCGAGGGATCGGTTCTGGGGATGGGCGTGTTCATCGGCCAATCCACCAAGATCGTCGATCGCGCGACCGGCGCGGTGATGTATGGCGAGGTGCCGCCCTATTCCGTCGTGGTGGCGGGATCGATGCCGTCCACGGGTGGAATCAGTCTCTATTGCGCCGTGATCGTGAAGCGTGTGGATGAAAAGACTCGGTCCAAGACCGGCATCAACGAGCTTCTGCGCGACTGACCCTTCCGGTGCCGCGCCGCGCCGCCTATCGTCTGCCGGAAGCAGGGGGGCCAGAGGGGGGACTGCTGTGAGTGACAGCGCAGCCGTCACGCCGATGATGGCGCAGTATCTGGAGATCAAGGCGGGGCACCCGGAGGCCCTTCTGTTCTACCGGATGGGCGACTTCTACGAGATGTTCTTCGACGACGCGGTCGCGGCGGCGGCGGCGCTGGACATCGCGCTGACCAAGCGCGGCCAGCATCAGGGCCAGGACATCCCGATGTGTGGCGTCCCGGTGCATTCGTCTGAGTCCTACCTGCTCGCGCTGATCCGCAAGGGGTTCCGCGTGGCGATTGCCGAACAGATGGAGGACCCGGCCGAGGCCAAGAAGCGCGGGTCGAAATCGGTCGTCGCGCGGGCCGTGGTGCGGCTGGTGACACCGGGCACCCTGACCGAGGATGCGCTGCTGGATGCGCGCAGCCACAACTGGCTGGCAGCTTGGTGCGAGGTGCGCGACGAGGGCGCGCTGGCAGTGGCCGATATTTCGACCGGCGCGTTCCGGGTGCTGCCCTGCCCGCGCGCGCGGCTGGCGCCAGAACTGGCGCGGATCGCTCCGCGCGAGGTGTTGGTGGCCGACACGCGCGAGGACGAGGTGCGAGACCTGGTGGACGGCGCCCCGATGACGGTGCTGCCGGCGCTGGCTTTCGACAGCACGGGGGGCGAGCGGCGGCTGTGCGCGCTGTTCGGAGTGGGTACTCTGGACGGATACGGCACGTTTTCCCGCGCGGAACTGGGCGCGATGGGGGCCATCGCCGATTATCTGGCGCTGACGCAGAAGGCCACCGCGCCACGCTTGATGCCGCCCGCGCGGGACGCGGTTGCCGGACGCATGCAGATAGACGCGGCGACGCGGCGGAATCTTGAACTGACGCAGGCGATGGCCGGCGGGCGCGAGGGCAGCCTGCTGTGGGCCGTGGACCGGACGCTCACCGGCCCCGGTGCACGGCTGCTCGAAGCCCGCCTGGCCGGGCCGTCCTGCGATCGGGACGAGATCGGCGCGCGGCTGGATGCAGTGGCGTGGTTCGCAGGCGACGGCCTCGCGCGCGACGGGGTGCGCGCGATGCTGCGCCGGGTGCCCGACCTTGACCGCGCGCTGTCGCGCCTGGCGATGGACCGGGGCGGTCCGCGCGATCTGGCGGCGGTACGCAATGCCCTGGCCGAGGCCGCCCAGATCGCGGAGCGGCTGGGGACCGGATTGCCGGACCTGTTGGCAGGCGCGGCCTCGTCGCTGGTTGGGCATGACAAGCTTGTCGGATTGCTCGAGGCCGCCCTGGTGGCCGAACCGCCGCTGCTCGCCCGCGACGGCGGGTTCGTGGCGGCGGGATACGACGACGATCTCGACACCACGCGCCGCCTTCGGGACGAGGGACGCGCGGTGATCGCAGCAATGGAGGCCGAGTACCGGACAGCGACAGGCATCGGCAGCCTGAAGATCAAGCACAACAACGTGCTGGGTTACTTCGTCGAGACGACCGACACCCACGCCGAACGGATGCTGGCCGCGCCGCTGTCGGAAACGTTCCGCCATCGTCAGACAACGGCAAACCAGTTGCGCTTTACAACGTCCCGCCTGGCCGAGACGGAAAGCGCGATACTGAATGCGGGCGGGCGGGCGGTTGAGATCGAGATCAGGATCTATTCCAGCCTGAAAGAGGCGCTTCTGGATCGGGCCGAGGCCCTGCGCGCCACCGCTGCAGCACTGGCCGAAATCGACGTGGCCGCCGCGCTGGCCGATCTTTCCGCCTCAGAGGACTGGGTCCGCCCACGCCTGACAGACAACCGCGCGTTCTGCATTTCCGGTGGACGGCATCCGGTGGTGGAGCGCGCGCTGCGCCGGGCGGGGGGCAGCTTTGTCGCCAACGACACCGACCTGTCACCCGACGGCGATGGCGCTGCAATCCGCCTGCTGACCGGCCCGAACATGGGCGGGAAGTCCACCTGGCTGCGGCAGACGGCGCTGATCGCGCTGCTGGCGCAGGCAGGCAGCTTCGTGCCAGCGGCCGAGGCCGAGATCGGGATTGTCAGCCAGATCTTCAGCCGGGTCGGCGCGGCGGATGACCTGGCGCGTGGCCGGTCAACCTTCATGGTCGAGATGGTGGAAACCGCCGCCATCCTGAACCAGGCCGACGACCGCGCGCTGGTGATCCTTGACGAGATCGGGCGCGGCACGGCGACATGGGACGGGTTGTCGATCGCCTGGGCGGTGGTCGAGCATCTGCACGCGGTCAACCGCTGCCGCGCGCTGTTCGCCACGCACTACCACGAACTGACGCACCTTGCCGCGCGCCTGCCCGGCGTGCGGAACGCCACCGTGGCGGTGCGCGAGTGGGAGGGCCAGGTGATCTTCCTGCACGAGGTGCGGGACGGGAGCGCCGACCGCAGCTACGGCGTGCAGGTCGCCCGACTGGCCGGGTTGCCTGCCGCTGTCGTGGACCGCGCGCGCGAGGTGCTGGAAGCGCTGGAAAAAGGCGACCGCGAAGGCCGGCCCAATCCCGCCGCGATGATCGACGACCTGCCCCTGTTCAGCGCGGCGCCGGTGCGGCCCGCGCCCGCGCCCGCGCGCAATTCAGAGGTCGAGGATCGCCTGCGCGCTATCGCCCCCGACGAACTGACCCCCCGGCAGGCGCTGGAACTGGTGTATGCGCTGAAGGCCCTCGCTCAGCCCTGAGTGTTGGAACTGACTCCCACCTGCGCCGGGCGCAACAGCCGGTCATGCAACATGAAGCCCTGCGCAGCGACTTGGATGATCTCGCCGGCCTTGGTGCCTGGCAGCGGCGCCTCGAACATGGCCTGGTGCAGTTGCGGGTCGAACCGATCGCCCACCTCCGGGTTGATCAGCGTCACGCCATGCTTGCCGAAAACGTTAAGCAATTCGCGCAGCGTCAGTTCGATTCCTTCGAACAAGGCCGCGTTCTGCGTCCGGGCTGCCTCATCCAT
Source organism: uncultured Rhodobacterales bacterium (assembly GCA_964473055.1). Classification (GTDB taxonomy): domain Bacteria; phylum Pseudomonadota; class Alphaproteobacteria; order Rhodobacterales; family Rhodobacteraceae; genus UBA996. Next base: position 3,307 of record CAYYOE010000265.1, read on the forward strand.
TGCCTCGACCGCGCGCTTCAGGTTGTCGAAGACCGGCAGCATGTCGCGGGTCAGGCGCGAGGCACCGTATTGTTCGGCTTCCCTGCGGTCGCGCTCGGCCCGCTTCCGGGTGTTCTCGGCATCGGCAAGCGCCCTCAGGAACCGGTCACGCAGGTCATCGCGCTCGGCCTTTAGCTGCGCGGTCTCGTCGCCGTCGGACTCGAGACCAGAGGGGCCCTCGTCGAACCCCTGCGTCTCGTCGTCGTATTCTTCGGCCATGTCCTGCTTCTTCGCCTCTGCCATTCCAGCCTTCCCTAGCCTCGATCCGAAAGCAGCCTGCCCACAAGCTGCGCGGTATAGTCCACGATGGGCACGATACGCCCGTAGTTCAGCCGGGTCGGCCCGATCACACCGACCGCGCCGATCACCTTCCGGTCCGCGTTCATATATGGGCTGATGACCAGAGAGGAACCGGAAAGTGAGAATAACTTGTTCTCTGACCCAATGAAGATGCGCACCCCCTCGCCGGTTTCGGCGAGCTCCAGGAACTCCGCGATATCGCGCTTGCGTTCCAGATCATCAAAGAGCTGCCGGATGCGGTCGACATCTAGCGGATCCGCACCGGGGCCGATCAGGTTTGCGGTCCCGCGCACGATCAGCCGCTCATAGGGCTGGCCTTCGTCCTGCCAGACCGCTGACCCGCCCTCGACGAGTTCGCGTGCGAGCGAATCCAGTTCCTGCCGCCTCTTCTGGATTTCAAGCGACATGGACGCCCGCAGATCGGCCAGGGTGCGGCCTTCGGCGAGCGCATTGATGAAGTTGGCGGCCTCACGCATGGACGACGGCGTCTGCCCGGGAGGCGGAACAAAGACGCGATTCTCGACCTGGCCGTCGGCAAAGACCAGCACCACCAGCGCCCTGTCCGGTGCCAGCGACACAAACTCCACATGGCGGATCGCCGCTTCCTGCTTGGGGGCAAGGACCAGGCTTGCGCCATGGGTCAGCCCGGAAAGCGTGGCGCCCACGGTATCCAGCATCGCGGCCATGTCCCGCCGGTTCGATCCGAGGGTTGCGTCGATCTTTTCCCGATCGTCCTCGCCAAGCTCGGACACTTCCAGAAGCCCGTCCACGAACATCCGCAGCCCCATCTGGGTCGGCACGCGGCCTGCGGATATGTGCGGGCTGTCCAGAAGCCCGAGGTATTCAAGGTCCTGCATGACGTTGCGGATGGTCGCAGCGCTGACCTTTTCCGACATGGTGCGCGTCAGCGTGCGCGACCCCACCGGGTCACCGGAATCGATGTAGCCCTCGACCACGCGGCGAAACACCTCGCGCATGCGGTCGTTCATCTGGGTCAGGATTTCGG
>CAYYOE010000266.1:0-4640 GCA_964473055.1 uncultured Rhodobacterales bacterium
TCGGTATCTTCGGCCCCGGCATCGCCAATGGCATTGTCTCGGGCGGGCCGCAGCTCGGCGCAGGAGCCGCGGTCGGCACCGGAATTGCCGTGGGCGGGGCCGCGGTCGCTGGTATGGCCGGGACCCGGATGGCCCTTGGCACTGGTGGTGCCGCCCTGCGTGGTGCCAGTGCAGTCGGCAGCGGAACCGCGACCGCCTACCAACTTGGCGCGGCTTCGCGCAGCACGGCACTGGGCAAGTCCGTCGGCGGTGTGGCTGCTGTCGGAAAGACCGGTGCCGTCGCCGCGTTCAGCCCGCTCCGGCGCGCAATCTCGGAGGGCGCGCAGTCTGGTGCCCGCGCAGCCTATGCCGCCACCGGGGGACGGATGGCGGGTGGTGCCCTGCCCGCGCCGGCCAATGACGGCCCACCCGACTGGGCGCGCCGGATGAAGCGCCAGCAATCCCTCCAACACGGCCTCTCGACGGCCGCCCATGTCATCCGCTCCGGCGATCATGGCGGCGGCGGCACCGTCGTCAGCCTCTCCGAAAGGTCCTCCTGATGTTCCGACGCCCCAGTGTCCGCTATGGCACCACGCCCGAACCTGTCACCCCCTACCAGAAGGCCGCCCAGGTCTGGGACGAGCGCATCGGCTCGGCCCGCATCCAAGCCCGCAACTGGCGCCTCATGGCGCTCGGCTGCCTCGCCCTGTCGGCCGGGCTCAGCGCGGCGCTCGCCTGGCAATCGACGCGCAGTAGTGTCGTTCCTTATGTGGTCGAGGTCGACAATCTCGGCGCGGCACAAGCCGTTGCCCCTGCGGTTGCCGAATATCGTCCGACCGATCCGCAGATTTCCTGGCATCTCGCCCGCTTCGTCGAGCATGTCCGGCAGGTCCCGGCCGATCCCATCGTGCTGCGCCAGAACTGGCTTCGGGCCTACGATTTCGCCACGGATCGCGGCGCCGTCGCGCTCAACGACTACGCCCGCGTGAACGATCCCTTTGCGCAGGTCGGTGACACACAGGTCTCCGTCGAGGTCTCGAGCGTCATCCGGGCATCAGAGTCGAGCTTCCGCGTCGCCTGGATCGAGCGGCGCTACGAGAACGGCCAGCTCGCCGCCACCGAACGCTGGACCGCCATCCTGACCACCGTGATCCAGCCCCCACGCGATGCGGAGCGTCTCCGGGCCAACCCGCTCGGCGTCTATGTCCATGCCATCAACTGGTCGAGGGAGAGTGCCCAATGAAACGACTTCGCCCCATTCCCGTTCTTCTTCTCGCGGCCACCGCATTGACCGCCTGCACGGGACAACGCCCGCCCGAAATCGCCTATGACGACCAGGTCCCGGCCCTTGCTCCGCCGCCGGCACCGCTCCCTGCCGAGGGGTCGCCCCGCCCGGTTCACACGCCACCAGCGTGGACGCCCTCCCGCGGCGGCGATCCGGAAGCGGATACGCCCGAGGCGCGCATCATCGCTGCAAATGCCGCCGCCCGCGTCGAGCCCCGCCAGCAAGGCTACTACAACGCCATTCAGGTTTTCCCGTGGAGCGAAGGCGCGCTCTACCAGATCTATGCTGCACCGGGGCAGATCACGAATATCGCGCTCGAACCCGGCGAACGCCTGACCGGTCCTGGCCCGATTGCGGCCGGCGACACCACGCGCTGGATCATCGGCGACACTACAAGCGGGTCGGGCCGCAGCGAGCGTGTTCATATCCTCGTGAAACCCACCCGCCCCGAGATCTCCACCAATCTCGTCGTAAACACTGACCGGCGCACCTACCACATCGAGTTGCACGCGGACGAGGAGACTTGGATGCCCAGCGTCGCATGGGCCTATCCAGAGGTGCGATCCACGCCCCGCACTCCGACAATCCGCCGTCCAGCGATCCCGCACGAGGCCGACCGGCACTACCGCTACGGCCTGCAGGGCGACGCCCCGCCCTGGCGGCCGGTCTCGGTCTTCGACGATGGACGGCGTGTTTATGTCGTCTTTCCACCCGGCATCGCCCAGGGCGAAATGCCCCCGCTCTTCGTCATCGGCACGGATGGGCGTGGCCAGATCGTGAACACCCGCGTGCTCGGCAACGTGCTGATCGTGGACCGGCTCTTCGGGGCCGCGGAACTGCGTCTCGGCGAAAGACAACAGCAGGTCGTGCGGATCACACGCATGGATGGCCGCGACCACCCTGTCCCCGACGTGGAGCAGGCGCGATGACCGCGACAGACCCCGACCACCCCCAGTCCCAGGCCGAGATCACCGAGGCTCTGCGCCTGCGTCCCGACCCGCCGCGCGTGATGCGCCTGTCGCGCAAGGCCATCGCCGCCGCCGCAACCGTCGGGGGCCTTGGCCTCGGCACGATCCTGATCGTCGCGCTCCAGAACAACCGCGAGACAGACCCGCGGAGGGAGCTGTTCACCACCGACCGGATCCCGCAGGCCGAGGGCCTCTCGACCCTGCCTGGCTCCTATGCGGACGTGCCCCGTCTCGGACCGCCCCTGCCGGGCTATCTTGGCCGCCCGACCCTCGCCGCGCAGGACCGCGGCGTCGCCGTGCCTACCGGCCCGGTGATGACCGGCCCCGCGCCCGTCGACCCCGATGAACAGCGCCGCCTGCAGGAGATCGAGGCCGCCCGCCTCAGCGCGCTCTTCACCGAGGTGCAGACCGTTCCGCAGGGCGGCGGGCCCGCCGCCTCATTGCCCGCCGTCCCCGGCCTCTTCCCGACGCTCTCCCCGGCGGCCGGCACCCCCGATGCGGTCACCGGGCATGAGACCTTCCTGACCCGGACGGCGGACGAAGACACCGTCAGCCCAAAGCGTCTTGACCCACCCCCCAGCCCCTACATCCTGCAGGCGGGCAGCGTCATCCCGGCGGCCCTCATCACCGGACTGCGATCCGACCTCCCCGGCCAGATCGCGGCCCAGGTCACCGCCCCGGTCTACGACAGCCCCTCGGGCCGGTACCTGCTGATCCCGCAGGGCGCGCGTCTCCTCGGCGAGTACGACAGCCGCATCGCCGCCGGACAGACCCGCCTCCTCCTGGTCTGGACCCGCCTGATCCTGCCCGACGGCCGCTCCATTGCCCTGACCCGCGAGCCCGGCACCGATGCCTCAGGGGCCGCGGGTCTCGAGGACCGCGTCGACAACCACTGGCGCCGCATCCTCTTTGCCGCGGGCCTCGCCACCGTCCTGAACCTCGGCATAGAACAAAGCAGCGACAGCGAGGACGACGTCGCCCGCGCCATCCGCGAGGCCACACAGGACACCATCGGCCGCACCGGCGACGAAATCGTTCGCCGCCAGATCTCCATCCCCCCGACCCTGACAATCCGCCCGGGCTTCCCCGTCCGCGTCATGGTCACCCGCGACCTCATCCTCGAACCGCTCGGAGAAGTGCGATGACCAAACTGAAACTCGGCGCAATCCCCGACGACAAGCCCGTCAAGCTGACCGTCGACCTCCCCGCCGACGTCCACCGAGACCTCACAGCCTACGCCGAAGCCCTCGCCGCCCAGACCGGCCAGCAACTCGACCCCGCCCGTCTGGTTGCGCCCATGCTCGCGCGGTTCATGGCGACGGACCGGGGGTTCGCCAAGGCGCGGAACGGAGCGACACGGAAGTCCGATGCGAAAAGGACCGCCCCGGAGTGAGTCGGCGAACAGAGCTTCGCCCGTCGAACTGCATGACCTCGTGCAGATGCTGTCGCAGACGGATCCTCATCCCGAACGCGCCCTCACCTTGATTGCACTGCAATCATTTGTTATGTTGAGCCATGAACTCTGAGGACGCTATGGCCAGCATCACGATCCGCAATCTCGACGATGACGTGAAGCGCCGCTTGCGCATTCGGGCGGCCGGACACGGGCGCTCCATGGAAGAAGAGGCCCGAGAGATCCTGCGCGAAGTCGTTGGCCAAGAGCGGCGATCTCAGAACCTGGCGGCCGCCATCCGCGCACGTGTGGCTCCTCTGGGCGGGGTGGACCTGGATCTTCCGCCCCGAGAGCCCATGCGGGAGGCCCCGGCCTTCGATCAGGCCTGAGCGTGATCATTGTCGATACCAATGTCGTGTCTGAACTCTTGCGTCCTATCCCGGCCCCCCGGGTCGAGCAGTGGCTCGCCGCACAGGACGGGTACGACATCTACCTGACAGCAATCTCCGAAGCTGAACTGCGCTATGGCGTCGCCATCATGGAAAACGGCAGGCGACGGGATGCCTTGGCGGAAGCGATCGACCGCATCCTGGGCGAAGACATGGCCGGACGAATCCTACCCTTCGATAGCGCCGCCGCCGGAGAATACGCAACCATCGCCGCGACCCGCCGCGCCACCGGCCGCCCCATCGCCCAAGCGGACTGCCAGATCGCCGCGATTGCACGGGCCCATGGTGCTGCAGTCGTTACTCGGAACACTGCAGACTTCGAAGGGTGCGGCCTAAACCTGATTGACCCTTGGACGGCTGATTGATCACCGGCTTTTGTTCTCTTCACGAAAAAGCCCCACCCCAATCCGACCGAGATTCCGATCCCCTTTTCGCCCCAAATAGGCGATCGATTCCCCCACGTATTGTCAGGCCATTGAGCCATCCCGCATCATTCTTGGTGGGACAGTCGCCGGCAGAAAACTGTGGAATATCAAGGGAGACCGAAATGTCCCACTGTCAGGCAA
>CAYYOE010000267.1:0-4623 GCA_964473055.1 uncultured Rhodobacterales bacterium
GGACGTCGGGCGCTGGCTACGGCCTTGGAATGGACGATGTGGTGGCCCGCGTTGTTGCCTTATCGAAGTTATGTCGTATTATCGACTGCAGATAAAGCCGGATAAGGTTCATAATACTTGGATCCTCGTAGAAATCCGTTCGTTCCGGGAGCTGGCGTGCGTCCGCCCGAGTTTGCGGGCCGGGACGAGCTTATCGAGCAGGCATCGATCGCCTTCGACCGCATCAGCTATGGGCTTCATGCTAACTCGTTCATGCTGTTGGGTCTCCGGGGTGTGGGCAAGACGGTTCTTCTCAACGCCTTGCACGAAACCGCAAAGGCGAAGGGTTACGAGACGATACGGATCGAGGTGCCCGATAGCAGTGGCGGACATTTGGCAAGGCTGTTGGTGCCGGGTCTAAACGTGATTCTCCAGCGCCTTAGCCTGCAAGCAGCCGCAAGCGAAGGGCTTAGGCGCGCAGTGGCTGGCCTGCGCAACTTTTCGGCAATCTTCAGGGTCGAGTACGAAGGGTTCTCGTTCGGTGCGACGGAGGAAACCGCGGACGCCAGAAGCGGAGACCTCGAAGCCGATCTTCCTGACCTACTGAGACTTGTCGCCGAGGCTGCGGCCGCCCGCCAGCGCGCTGTCGGGGTATTCATTGACGAAGTCCAGTACCTGTCGCGACCCGAGTTGTCGGCCCTGTCCCGAGCCTTACATGAAGCTGCACAGGGTGGCCTTCGACTAATTGTCGTAGGTGCCGGGCTTCCGCAACTTGCAGCCTTGGTCGGCGACGCCAAATCCTACGCAGAGAGACTGCTTGAGTTTCGGGAAGTGGGGCAACTGTCGCCGGAGGCCGCACGCAATGCTCTGCAGCTTCCAGCCCAGCGGATGGGAGCAGCATTCTCCGACGATGCATTGGACCAGATCCTAGCGGACACCGAGCGCTACGCATACTTTCTGCAGACATGGGGCAAGTTTGCGTGGGACGTGGCCGATCAGTCGGCCATCTCAGCCGCGGATGTTGCAGCCGCGATGCCAGCCATCCGGGCAAGCCTCGACCAAAGCTTCTTCCGCGTGCGTTTTGACCGGTGCACCCTGATGCAGCAGCGTTACCTTCGCGCCATGGCCGAACTTGGGCCCGGGCCGCACCGGACCGGCGATATCGCGACGACCTTGGGTGTAGGCAGCAACCAGGTCGCCCCGGTGCGTCGGAGCTTGATTGACTCAGGGATGATCTACTCCCAACGCCACGGAGAGACGGCCTTTACCGTCCCCCTGTTCGACCAGTTCATGAAGCGCGCGATCCCGGTCCTCGAACCTCACATTCCAAAACGGCGAGCGCAACCATGACATTCGGCAAGGGCTGTCACCTGCACCTGATCGACGGATCGGCCTACATCTTCCGCGCCTACCACGCGCTGCCGCCGCTGACGCGGAAATCGGATGGATTGCCCGTGGGCGCTGTCGCGGGGTTCTGCAACATCTTGTGGAACGAACTGACGCGGGCGAACGGCGGCGAGGCGCCGACCCATATCGCCGTTGTGTTCGACTATTCCGCCACCACCTTCCGCAACGCGATCTACGATCTCTACAAGGCCAACCGCCCCGAACCGCCCGAGGACCTGCGCCCGCAGTTCCCGCTGACGCGCGACGCCACGCGCGCCTTCAACGTGGCCTGTCTGGAACAGGACGGGGTCGAGGCCGACGACATCATCGCCACGCTGGCCCGCCAGGCGGTCGAGGCGGGGGGGCGCGTCACCATCATCTCGTCCGACAAGGACCTGATGCAGCTGATCCGCCCCGGCGTGCGGATGCGCGACCCGATGAAGGACCGCATCCTGGACCACGACGCGGTGATCGAGAAGTTCGGCGTCCCGCCCGACCGCGTCATCGACGTGCAGGCGCTGGCGGGCGACAGTGTCGACAACGTGCCCGGCGCCCCCGGCATCGGCATCAAGACGGCCGCCCAGTTGATCGGCGAATACGGCGACCTCGACACGCTGCTCGCGCGCGCGGGCGAGATCAAGCAGCCCAAGCGGCGCGAGACGCTGATCGAGAACGCCGACCTGATCCGCATCTCGCGGCTGTTGGTGACGCTGAAGGACGACGTGGACCTGCCCGTCGCGCTGGACGACCTCGAGGTGCTGGAACCCGACCCCGAGGCGCTGCTGGGCTTCCTGGCGCAGATGGAGTTCCGCACCCTGTCGCGGCGGGTGGCCGACCGGCTGAAGGTGGACCCGCCCGCGATGCCCGAGGCGCCCGCCGCAGCGGCGCCGATGCCCGAAGTGGCGGCGGTGCCCTTTGACCATTCGGGCTACGAGACCGTCACCACCAAGGACGCGCTGGCCGACTGGATCGACCGGATCACCGAGCGCGGCCATGTGGCGGTGGACACCGAGACGACGTCCCTCAACGAGATGCAGGCTGAGCTTGTGGGCATCTCGCTGTGCGTGGACGCAGGGACCGCCTGCTACATCCCCGTGGGCCACAAGGCGGGCGAAACGGGCGATCTGTTCGGGTCCGATGCGCTGGCCGCCGGGCAATTGCCGCTGGACGACGTGCTGGCCGCGCTGAAGCCGGTGCTGGCCGATCCGGCGATCCTGAAGATCGGGCAGAACCTGAAATACGATGCCAAGGTGCTGGCCCGCTACGGCGTGACGGTCGCGCCCATCGACGACACCATGCTGATGTCCTATGCGCTGCATTCCGGTCTGCACGGGCATGGCATGGACGAGTTGTCCGACCGCTACCTGTCGCACCGGCCCATCCCGATCAAGGACCTGATCGGGTCGGGCAAGGCCGCCATCACCTTCGACCGCGTGCCGATCGACACCGCCACCCGCTATGCCGCCGAGGATGCCGACATCACCCTGCGCCTGTGGCAGCGCTTCAAGCCGGAGCTTCATCGCGCGCAGGTGACGACCGTCTATGAAACCCTGGAACGCCCGCTGGTGCCGGTGCTGGCGCGGATGGAGATGTCGGGCATCCAGGTGGACCGCGATACCCTGTCGCGCATGTCCAATGCCTTTGCCCAGAAGATGGCAGGGCTGGAGGCCGAGATTCACGAACTGGCCGGCGGCCCCTTCAACGTGCAGTCGGCGGCGCAGGTGGGCGAGATCCTGTTCGGACGGATGGAATTGCCCGGTGGCACGAAAACCAAGACCGGCCAGTGGTCCACCACGGCGGACGTGCTGGAGGATCTGGCGACCGAACACGCGCTGCCGGGCCGCATCCTGGACTACCGGCAGCTGCAGAAGCTGAAGTCCACCTACACTGACGCCCTGCAGCAGGCGATCGACCCGGATACGGGGCGCGTCCATACCAGTTACGTCCAGTCCGGCGCCGCGACCGGGCGCCTGTCCTCCACCGACCCCAACCTGCAGAACATCCCCGTCCGGACCGAGGAAGGCCGCCGCATCCGCGAGGCGTTCGTGGCGCCGAAGGGCCGGGTGCTGGTGTCCCTCGACTATTCCCAGATCGAGTTGCGTATCCTCGCCCATGTCGCCGGGATCGACGCCCTGAAAGAGGCGTTCCGCCAGGGCCAGGACATCCACGCGGCGACAGCGTCCGAGATGTTCAACGTGCCGCTCGACCAGATGACGCCGGATATCCGCCGCCAGGCCAAGGCGATCAACTTCGGCGTCATCTACGGCATCTCGGGCTTCGGCCTCGCCCGCAACCTGCGCATCCCCCGCGACCAGGCGCAGGGCTTCATCGACCGCTACTTCGAACGCTTCCCCGGCATCCGCGCCTACATGGACGCGACGGTGGACTATGCCAAGCGCACCGGCTGGGTGGAAACGCTGTTCGGCCGAAAGATCCACACGCCCGAGATCAACGCCAAAGGGCCCACCGCAGGCTTCGCCCGCCGCGCCGCGATCAACGCGCCGATCCAGGGGACGGCGGCCGACGTCATCCGCCGGGCGATGATCCGGATGGAGAAGGCCATCGACGGGATGCCCGCGACGATGCTGTTGCAGGTGCATGACGAGTTGCTGTTCGAGGTGGATGAGGGGGCGGTGGATCCCCTGATCGCCCGGGTGAAGGAGGTGATGGAGGGCGCCGCTCACCCCGCCGTCCACCTGACCGTCCCCCTGACGGTCGAGGCCGGGCACGGGGCGACCTGGGCAGCGGCGCATTGATGGACCCGATCCGGGATTGGGCGGGACTGAAGGCCCTCGCCCTGTCGCTGGACCTGCCGCAAGTGACCGAGGACGCGCCCTGGGGCAACCCCTGCCTCAAGGCGCATGGCAAGATGTGGGCCTGGTGGTCGCCCTACGTGGACGCCGCCGTGGTGAAATGCGGGTTCGAGGAACGCGAGGCGCTGATGGCCGCAGATCCTGCGACCTTCGTGCTGCACCCGCACTACACCGCGCATCCCTATGTGCTGGTTTCGGCGGGGCGGATCCACCCCGACTGGATGCGCGCCCGGCTGGTGCGCGCCTGGCGGGATGCCGCGCCGAAGCGGTGGCTGAAGGCGTGGGATGAAGGGCAGGGCGCATCGTAGCGCCGATCTGAGAGAGGGTTGCGGATGGCCGCGGCCTGCCGCTGCCCCGCCGGTGGTCTGCACTTTATCCCGTCAGGTCATTGCGACGCCTGAACGCGCGCTGACATTACCAAAGCGGCTGGCCGATGGGGCGGCCA
>CAYYOE010000268.1:0-4596 GCA_964473055.1 uncultured Rhodobacterales bacterium
GCCGCAGGGGCGTGGCGAGTGTCCGGCCATGCTGACCGCCGCCATCCCGTTCCCGCCCCTGTCGCCCGACCTGATTTCCATCGAGATCGGGGGTTTTGCGCTGGCGCTGCGCTGGTATGCGCTGGCCTATGTCGTGGGCCTGATCGTTGGCTGGCGGATCATCGTGGGGCTGATGCGGCGCCCGGGCGTCTGGGGCGGACAGGCGCCCTTTGCCCCCGAGGCGGCCGAGGATCTGCTGACCTATGTCATCGTCGGCGTGATCCTGGGCGGGCGGCTGGGGTTCGTGCTGTTCTACCAGCCCGCCTACTATCTGGCCAACCCTCTGGAAATCCTGGCGATCTGGCAGGGCGGGATGGCATTCCACGGCGGTCTGGCCGGGGTCGTGGTCGCCGCGATCCTGTTTGCGCGCAAGCAGGGCGCGCCCCTGGCCAGCGTGGCGGATGCGCTGGCCCTGGCGACGCCCGTCGGGCTGTTCCTGGGGCGGGTCGCCAATTTCATCAACGCCGAACTGTGGGGCCGCCCGACGGACCTGCCCTGGGGCGTGATCTTTCCTGGCGTTGCCGCTCAGGACTGCCCCGGCGTCGTGGGGCCCTGTGCGCGGCATCCCTCGCAGCTGTACGAGGCGGGGCTGGAAGGGCTGGTCCTGGGGCTGGTCCTGCTGTGGCTGCTGCGGCGCGGCTGGCTGATGTGGCGGGGGGCGCTGGCGGGGGTGTTCTTCGCGGGCTACGGGATGGCACGGTTCGCGGTGGAATTCGTGCGCCAGCCGGACCTGCAGTTCGTCGCCCCCGGCAACGAGATCGGGCATGCGCTGGTGTTTGGCGGGGGCTATGGGCTGACCATGGGGCAGCTTCTGTCGCTGCCGATGATCCTGGCGGGGCTGATGGCCGTCGTCTGGGCCGCGCGGCGGGCGCGGGCGGCGGTGTGACCGGGCTTGCCGGGCTGATCGCGGCGCGCATCCGGGACACCGGGCCGATGACCGTGGCCGACTACATGGCCGAATGCCTGCTGAACCCCCGCCATGGCTATTACGTCACCCGCGATCCGCTGGGGGCCGCGGGCGACTTCACCACCGCGCCCGAGATCAGCCAGATGTTCGGCGAGTTGCTGGGCCTGTGCCTGGCGCAGGCCTGGTTGGATCAGGGATCGCCCGCGCCCTTCGTGCTGGCGGAACCCGGGCCGGGGCGGGGCACGCTGATGGCCGACATCCTGCGCGCGACGCGGGGGGTGCCGGGGTTCCATGACGCGATGCAGGTGCATCTGGTCGAGGTCTCGCCCGCCCTGCGCGCCCGTCAGGCCGAACGGCTGGCGGGCTGGCCCGTCACCTGGCACGACCGGGTGGACGCCCTTCCCGACGCGCCCCTGTTGCTGGTCGCGAACGAGTTCTTCGATGCCCTGCCGGTGCGGCAGTTCGTGCGCGACGGGGCTGGCTGGCGGGAACGGGTTGTGGGGCTTGCGGACGGTGCCCTTGCCTTCGGGCTGACCGATCCGGCACCGGTGGCCGCCCTTGCACACCGGCTGGCCGACACGGCGGACGGTGATCTGGTGGAGCTTTGCCCCGCCGCGGCCCCGATTGCCGGCGCCATCGGGGCGCGGATCGCGGGGCGGGGCGGGGCGGCCCTGATCGTGGATTATGGCGGCTGGCGGTCGCGCGGGGACACGTTGCAAGCCGTGCGCGGCCATGCCTTTGCCGATCCCCTGACGGACCCGGGCGCGGCGGACCTGACCGCGCATGTGGACTTCGAGGCGCTGGCCCGCGCCGCGCACCCCGCCGCCGCAAGCCGCCCGCTCGGTCAGGGTGCGCTGCTGGACCGGTTGGGGATCGCGGCCCGGTCGGCGCGGCTGGCGGCAGGACTGGACGGGGCGGCACGAGAAAGTCACCTCGCCGCCCTTCGACGCTTGACCGACCCCGATCAGATGGGGACGGTGTTCCAGGCGCTCGCCCTCTATCCGCGGGGCGGGCCGGTGCCGCCGGGGTTCGATCCATGACGCTGGAAATCCTCACGTCGGATGTGCTGTCCGGGGTCCGCCACGGATTCTTCACCCGTGCGGGCGGCGCCTCGTCCGGCATTTTCGAGGGATTGAACTGCGGCCCCGGATCTTCGGACCAGGCCGAAGTGGTCGCGATCAACCGCGGTCGTGTCGCGGGTGCCATGGGGCTGGCCCCCGAGGCCCTGACCACCGTGCATCAGGTTCACTCGGGCGATGCGATCGCGGTCAGCGGCCCCCTGTCAGCGCCGCTGCCCCGGGTCGATGCGCTGGTCACGGCCACGCCGGGCCTGGGGCTGGCGATCCTGACCGCCGATTGCCAGCCGGTCCTGCTGGCGGATCGGCAGGCGGGCGTCGTCGGCGCGGCCCACGCGGGCTGGAAGGGCCTGCTGGCGGGTGTGCTGGAGGCGACGGTGGACGCGATGCGGAATCTGGGGGCCGATCCCGCCCGCATCCGCGCCGCCATCGGCCCGACCATCAGCCAACGCGCCTACGAGGTCGGCCCCGAGATCCTGGACGCCTTCACCGTCGACGACCCCGACGCCGCCCGGTTCTTTGCCCAGGGCACCGGCGACCGGCTGATGTTCGACCTGCCCGGCGCGGGGCTGGCACGCTTGCGGGCGGCTGGCATCGAACAGGCCGAATGGATCCGGCATTGCACCTACTCGGACCCGGCCCGGTTCTATTCCTACCGCCGCAGCGTGCACAGCGGCGCCGCCGATTACGGCCGCCTGATCTCGGTCATCCGGCTGTAACGACGATGCCCCAACTGCCTCTGACCCCGCGCGCGGATGCCGAAATCCGGCTTGGCCTCATCGGCGACAACATCCGCGCGTCGCGCTCGCCCGCGCTGCATGCGCTGGCGGGGCAGTTGTGCGGCCTGCGCGTCAGCTATGACCTTCTGGTGCCGCCCGACCTGGGACTGACGCTGGCCGAGGTGCTGGATGCGGCCGAGGCCGAGGGCCTGCGGGGCGTGAACGTCACCCTGCCCTACAAGGAACGGGTGCTTGCGCTTGTACGTCCCGCCAGCGATGCCATCGCCCGGCTGGGCGCGGTGAACACCGTCCTGTTCGACCCCGAAGGTCCGGTCGGGCACAACACCGACTTCACCGGCTTCGCCGCGGCGTTCCGGGCGGCCTTCGGGCATGCCGCGCCGGGACGAACCGCCGTGATTGGCGCGGGCGGCGTCGGGCGCGCCATCGCCTTCGCGCTGGCGGGCATGGGGGCGCCCCTGGTGCTGATCGAGGCCGACGCGGGCAAGGCCCGCGCGCTGGCCCTCGATCTGCCCCGCGGGGCCGAGGTGGCGGACCTGTCGGCGCTGGCCGGCTGCGACGGCGTGGTGAACGCGACGCCCCTGGGCATGACCGGCTATCCCGGGTCGGCCGTGCCGGAGGGGGCCTTTCCCCGCGCGGCCTGGGCCTTCGACGCGGTCTACACCCCGGTCGACACGATGTTCCGGGCGCAAGCGCTCGCGGCGGGGGCGGCCTTTCTGTCGGGGTGGGAGCTGTTCTTCCGCCAGGGGACCGACGCCTTCGCCCTGTTCACCGGGCACAGCCCCGACCCATCCGCCCTGCGGACGGCCCTGGGCGATGCACCCGCGCTGCCCGGGACCTGGGCGCTGCGCTGACGGCGGTCAGGCGCGGCCCACGCCCATCCAGAACCGGTGCATGAGCAGGACCGCGGCTACTGTCAGCCCGATCACCAGCCCCATCCAGACCCCCGGCGCACCGAATCCCAGCGGAAAGCCCAGCAGATAGCTGCACGGCATCCCCACGGCCCAGTAGCTGACCGCCGCATAGACCATCGGCCGCTTTGTATCCTGCACCCCGCGGAGCAGCCCCAGCGCCATCACCTGCGCCGCATCCGCCGTCTGGAACAATGCGGCCAGCGCCACCAGGGTCACCCCCGCCGCGATCACCGCGGGTCGCGTCGGGTCGCTGGGGTCGAGGAACAGGCCGATCAGGAACTCGGGCACTGCCAGGAACAGCGCGACGGTCGCGGCCACGCCGAGCGCGGACAGCCCGATCACCACAGCCGCACCGACCCGCAAGCCAGCGCGATCCTTGACGCCATAGGCATGCCCCGCCCGGATCGTCGCGGCGTTGGACAGCCCGAGGTGGATCATGAAGGTGGCCGAGGCCAGTTGCAGCGCGATCCCGTGCGCGGCCAGCTCGATCGTGCCGATCCAGCCGATGAGCACAGCCGAACCGGCGAACAGCCCGACCTCGGCCAGCGCGGTGATGCCGATGGGCCAGCCCAGCGCGAAGATGCGCCCGAAGGCCGGCCAGTCCGCCCGCCAGAACCGCACGAACAACTGGTGCTCGCGCGTGACCACGGCGGCATAGATGCCAAGCGCGATCAGCGAGGACACATGCAGCGCGACCGAAGCGATGGCCGCCCCCCGGATACCCAGTTCCGGCGCGCCCCAGTTGCCGAAGATCAGCACCCAGTTGAGCAGCCCGTTCAGCACCGCGGCCCCGACCGTCACCCAAAGCACGACCTGCGTGCGCCCAAGCGCGGCCAGGTAGCTTTTCAGCACCATGACGATCAGCGCCGGAAACAGCGACCAGCCGAAGATGCGCAGGTAGCTGGCGGCGCGGTCCGACAGGT
>CAYYOE010000269.1:0-4587 GCA_964473055.1 uncultured Rhodobacterales bacterium
TCCGTTGCGCTGCCCTGCCGATGCCCTTACCTAGCCGGACCGTTCCCGTCCACCAAGGGGCACGCCCTGACCATGCTTGTCGTCTTTCGCTGGCTTGTCCGGCTGATCCTTGCGGTGTCCGCGCTGGCGGCCGTTGCGGGCGTGGTGGCCTATGCCTTCGCGGTCCGGTCGCTGCCCGACTACAACGAACAGCGCCGTGTGGCCGGGCTTTCGGGGCCGGTGGAAATCGTGCGGACCACCCACAACGTGCCCCATGTTTTTGCCCAGACCGATGCCGGCGTGTTCTTCGGGCTGGGCTATGCCCATGCGCAGGACCGGCTGTGGCAGATGACGCTGTTGCGACGCACGGCGCAGGGGCGGCTGTCGGAACTGTTCGGGCCGCGCACCCTTCCGGTGGACGAGGCGCTGCGGCGGCTGGACCTCTACGGGGCGGCGACGCGGTCGGTCGCGGCGCAGGATGCAGCGACCCGCGAGGCGCTGGCGGCCTATGCGGCGGGCGTGAACGCCTGGATCGAGGCGGTGGCGCGCGAGGCGCGCGGGCGCGGCGCGCCCGAGTTCTGGCTGTTCACCCCCGAGATCGCGCCCTGGCAGCCGGCGGATTCGATCGCGCTGATCAAGCTGATGGCCTTGCAGCTGAACGCCCAGTTGGATGCCGAGGTGCTGCGGGCGCGGGTGGCGCTGGTGCTGCCCGAGAACCGGTTGCGCGACCTCTTGCCGGATGCGCCGGGGCCAGCCGTGGCCGCCCTGCCAGAGTATGCGGCGCTGTTTCCGGGGGCTGAATTCGGGGTGGCCAGCGCCGGGACGGATGCGGCGCAGGCGCCTCTGTCGCCGTTCCGCCCGTCTGTGCGGGCGGGGGCGTCCAACGCCTGGGCCGCCGCGCCGGGCCGTGCCGTGGGGGCGGGCACGCTGCTGGCCAACGACCCGCATCTGGGGCTGACCGCGCCGTCGGTCTGGTACCTGGCCCGGCTGGAACTGGCTTCGGGCGGGGTCATCGGCGGGACGATTCCCGGCATTCCACTGATCCTGTCGGGTCGGTCGGACCGGCTGGGGTGGGGGCTGACCTCGTCCTACCTCGACGATCTGGATCTGTTCATCGAGGAGGTGAACCCGGACAACCCGGGCGAGGTGCGCACGCCCGGTGGCTGGGCGCCGATGGCCACGCGCGAAACGATCGTCGAGGTGGCGGGTCAGGCCCCCGTGACGCTGACGCTGCGGTTTACCGAGAACGGCCCGGTCTTGCCGCCGACGCTGTTCGACCTGGACAGCGTGACGCCGCGCGGTCACGTCGTGTCGGTCGCCTGGACGGCGCTGTCGCCTTCGGACACGACGATGACGGCGGGGATGCGGGTGATGCGGGCGGTGTCGATCGACGAGGCGATCGCGGCGGGCGAGTTCTTCGTGGCGCCCGCGCAGAACCTCGTGCTGGCCGACCGCACGCGCGTGGCGATGCAACTGGTCGGCGCAATGCCGCGCCGCGACCCGGCGCACCAGAGCCAGGGCCGCCTGCCCGCGCCCGGTTGGCGGGCCGAAAACCGATGGCAAGGGCGGTTGCCCTTTGCCGACAACCCGTCCTTCGTCGATCCGCCGGGCGGGATTGTCGGCAATACCAACAACCGCCTGACGGACGACGCCTTTCCCGCCCATGTCAGCCATTTCTGGGGCGACACCCAGCGGGTCCAACGCTGGCGGCGGCTGATGCAGGCGCGGCAGGTCCATACCCGTGAAAGCTTTGTCGAAGCGCAGCTCGACACCGTGGCCACCGATGCGCGCACGCTGTTGCCGCTGGTCGCGGCCGATCTGTGGTTCACCGGCGAGGCCGCGCCCGAGGGCACGCCGGAACGCCGCCGCCAGCGGGCGCTGGCCCTGCTGGCGGAATGGAACGGCGAGATGAACGAGCACCTGCCGGAACCCCTGATCTATGCCGCCTGGATGCGCGCGCTGCAGCAGCGCCTTATCCAGGACGAACTGGGGCCACTGGCGCGCGAATTCCTGGCCCCCGATCCGGTGTTCCTGGAACGGGTGTTCCGCGACGTGAACGGCGCGTCGGCCTGGTGCGACGTGATCCAGTCGGCGCCGGTGGAGACCTGCACCGACATGGCGCGGCTGGCGCTGGACGATGCGCTGGTCTGGCTGGCCGGGCGCTATGGCGGGGCGCTGGAAAGCCTGCGCTGGGGCGATGCGCATGTGGCGCGGCACGATCATACGGTGCTGGGCGATGTGCCGGGGCTGGGCTGGATCGCCAACATCCGGCAGTCAAGTTCCGGCGGCGACCACACGCTGAACCGCGGGCAAATGGGCTGGGCCGATCCCGACCCCTTTGCCAGCCTTTCGGCGGCGGGGTATCGTGGCGTCTATTCGCTGGCCGACCCCGACGCTTCGGTCTTCATCATTGCCACCGGCCAGTCCGGGCACATGCTGTCACGCCACTACGACGACCTGAGCGTTCTGTGGCGGCTGGGGGAATACATTCCGATGTCGCTGGACCCTGGCCTGGCACGGGCGGGGGCGGTGGGCGTGACGGTGCTGACGCCGCAGTAGGGGGTGTCCGCGGGAACGAGGGGACCGCAAGCCGCAGGGCAGCAAGGGGGCCGTGGCGGGGCGCCGCTATCGCGGCAGCAACGGGAGGATGCCTGCGCCATATGCACGGGCAGCCCCTTCACTCGCCGTAGGGCACCCAGACCGTCCGCACTTCGGTCGCGGCATCCAGGAACGCGCGGCCCTCGCCGTCCGGGCCCGCCCAATCGCGGGCGCGGCCGTGGTTGACCCAGGTGCGCTTCAGGTTTCCTGCCGCCTCGCGCTCGATGACGCCCGACAGGCCGGGGGTCGAGGAGAACGACCAGACGGCATCGACGTCGGCGTGGCCTGCGAGTTGTGGGGCAAGTTCAGCGTGTGCGCCGGTCAGGATGTTGACCACGCCCCCCGGCACGTCCGAAGTGTCGAGCACCTGATACAGATCCGCCGCGGCCAGCGGGAACGGCTCGGACGCCACGGCGACCACGCGGTTGCCCAGCGCGATGGCGGGCGCGATGGTTGAGATCAGGCCCAGAAGCGGTGCTTCGTCCGGGGCCAGGATGCCGATCACGCCGACGGGTTCGCGCATCGCCAGCGCCAGCCCCCGGAACGGCACGCCCGCGGCGCGGCCGTCGGCCTTGTCGGCCCAGGCGGCCCAGAGGAACAGGCGGCGGATGGCGGCGTCCACTTCCGCCGCGCCGGGTTTGCCGGTCAGGTCGCGCAGGCGGGCGGCGAACTCGGGCCCGCGGGCCGACAGGTTTTCCGCGAGGTAGTAGATAACCTGCGCGCGGGCGTGGCCGGTGGTGCGGGACCAGCCCTTCGCGGCATGCGCCGCCTCGACCGCGTTGCGGATGTCCTTGCGGTTGGCGAGGCTCGCGTGGCCCAGAAGCTGCCCCCTGGACGACCAGACTGCGCGGGAATACCCGCCGTCGGGCCGGGCCTGCTTGCCGCCGACATAGAGCTTGGCGGTGCGGTCGATGCCCTCCACATGCGCATCCTTCGGCGCGGGGACTGCCGGGACGGGCTTCATGGGCTTGCCCGTGGTTGCGGGCTTCAGGTAGGCGCCCAAGCCCTCCCACCCGCCTTCGCGGCCGAAGCCGCTTTCGCGGACCCCGCCGAAGGCGGCGGCGGCGTCGAACAGGTTCGTGGCGTTCACCCAGACGACGCCCGCCGCAAGCTTCGGGGCCACGTCGAGGGCGAGGTTCAGGTTTTCCGTCCACACCGTCGCCGCCAGGCCGTAGCGGGTGTTGTTGGCAAGCTCCACCGCCTCGGCCGGCGTGCGGAAGGTGGTGGAGACGAGGACGGGGCCGAAGATTTCCTCCTGCATCAGCCGGGCGGAAGGCGACAGGCCGGTGATCAGCGTCGGCGGATAGTAGCAGCCGACGGGCGGGATCGCGATGGCGGCGCGGTGGACCATGCCCTCGGCCCCGCCGGCATCGACCAGCCCGGCGATCCGGTCGCGCTGGACCGGGTCCACCATGGCGCCCACGTCGATGCATTTGTCCAAGGGGTCGCCCAGCCGCAGCTTGTCCATCCGGGCGCGAAGTTTCGCGTGGAAGCGGTCGGCGATGCCTTCCTGCACCAGAAGGCGCGAGCCCGCGCAGCAGACCTGCCCGCCGTTGAACCAGATCGCGTCGACCAGCCCCTCGATGGCGGAATCAAGGTCGGCGTCGTCGAAGACGATGTAGGGGGACTTGCCGCCCAGTTCGAGGGTCAGCGCCTTGCCCGTGCCTGCCGTGGCGCGGCGGATCGCTCGGCCGACCTCGGTGGATCCGGTGAAGGCGATCTTGTCGACGCCGGGGTGAGCGACCAGCGCCGCGCCGGTCGCGCCGTCGCCGGTGACGACGTTGAGGACACCGGGGGGCAAGCCCGCCTGGCCCGCGACCTCGGCAAACAGGAGGGCGGTGAGGGGCGTCCATTCGGCGGGTTTCAGGACCACGGTGCAGCCCGCGGCCAGCGCCGGGGCGACCTTCCATGCCAGCATCAGGAGGGGAAAGTTCCACGGGATGACCTGCCCGCAGACCCCAACGGGCGCCATGCCGGGGCGCTCGCTGTCCAGAAGCTGGGCCAAGCCTG
>CAYYOE010000270.1:0-4584 GCA_964473055.1 uncultured Rhodobacterales bacterium
TCGCGGCCCTGCACCAGGAACCCGCCCGCCACCTGCCGCACCGCCAACCCCGCCGCACCGGCGTCGGGCAGAGCATCAGTCAAGAGCAGCCGCAGCGCGGGCTTGGCCGCAAAGACCGCCATGGCGGCGTCATCCGCCCCTGGCGCGATCACCACCTCGGTGAAGATGCCCGCGATGGCCTCGGCGGTCGCCCGGTCGAGCGGCCGGTTCAGCGCCACGATCCCGCCGAAGGCACTGACCCGGTCACAGTCGTAAGCCCGCGCATAGGCCTCGGACAGCGTCTGGCCCAGCGCAACGCCGCAGGGGTTGGCGTGCTTCACGATCACGCAGGCCGCCCTGTCCCGCGGCAGCTCGGCGACCAGTTCCACTGCCGCGTCGGTGTCGTTGATGTTGTTGTAGGACAACTCCTTGCCCTGCACTTGCCGGGCCGTGGCCACCCCTGGCCGCCCCGAGCCGTCCACATAGAACGCCGCCCCTTGATGCGGGTTCTCGCCATACCGCAGACCCTGCGCCAGCCGTCCCGCAAAGACGCGCCGGCGCGGCGCGGACTCGTTCAGCACCCCCGCCATCCAGGTCGACACCGCCGCGTCATAGGCCGCGGTCCGGCCATAGGCCGTCAGCGCCAGTCGCTGCCGGAACGCCATCCGCGTGGCGCCGCCCGTCGCGTCGACCTCGTCGAGCAGCGCCGCATAGTCCTCGGGGTCGGTGACAACGGCCACCCACGCGTGGTTCTTGGCCGCTGCCCGGATCATCGCCGGACCACCGATATCGATGTTCTCGACCGCCTCGGCATACCCGGCGCCCCGCGCCACCGTCGCCTCGAACGGGTAGAGGTTCACGACCAGCAGGTCGATCGCGCCGATCCCCTGCGCGTCCATCGCGGCACGATGGGCGGGGTTGTCGCGCAGCGCCAGAAGCCCGCCATGCACCGCCGGATGCAGCGTCTTGACGCGGCCATCCATCATCTCGGGGAAGCCGGTCACATCCGCCACATCGCGCACCGCGATCCCGGCGTTGCGCAACAGGGCCGCCGTGCCGCCGGTTGACAGGATCTCCACCCCCCGGTCCGCCAGCGCGCGGGCCAGATCCACCACGCCCGCCTTGTCTGACACTGAAATCAGCGCGCGCCGGATCGTCACGGGGTCGGTCATGGGATCGTCCTTTCTACTCGGCGTCGGAACCGTCGTCCTGCGTCAGATCGCGGACGGCGAGCGGGGTATCCTGCGCCTTCTGCAAAGTCCACCGCAGCCGTGTCGCCTGTTCCAGCGCCAGCCCCGCCAGCACCACCTGTTGCGCCGCCCGCGGTTTCAGCCGTCCGCGCTCCAGATACACCGACGGCTCCAGGCCCAGCCGCCCCTCGCCATCGTGCCTGAACACCCAGACCTCGCCCGACTTCAGCGCCAGCGACACTGCCCGTCCGCCCAGGTCCAGCGACGCCTCGACATCGGGGTGCAGGTGGAACCGCACCACGAAGGGCAACCCCTGCAACCGCCCGCGCGACAGCGCCGCGTCGAACCGCTTGCGGTCGGCTTCCTGAACCGCGGCCAGCGTGTCCTCGCCCGACAGCATGCGGCCGTCGCCCGACAGCGCCAGCCTGCGCACATGGGTCAGCCCGTGGCTGCGCAGCCAGCCGTCATGGCCCGCGGTCAGAACCGTGGCGGTGCCCTCGGTCTCGATCTGCATGCGGACGTCGCGCGGCGTTTCGGACAGGTATTCGCGCTCGTGCCCCGCCACCATCCGCGCAGCCCCCAGCCGCGATGACGACCACCCTTCCACCCCCAGCGTCGAATGGCTGGGCGTCGCCCGCCCCGCGCGCCGCCACTCGGTTCCGAAGCTCACCCCCGACCCGCAATTCACCACAACCGGTCGCCGCCCCGATGTCATCTCGAAGGCCAGCGTCGAGGCATGCGCCCCGGCCGAGGCCCAGCCCATCGGCGGTGGCGCCACGTCGGCGATCACGGTCGTCCGCCCGCCGGCCAGTCGCACGAAGCCCATGGCAAGCCCTGCCGGAGGCCCCGCCCGAACCGAGGCACTGGCCAGCGCACGATCCAGCCGCCCTTCGCCCCCCCGTCCGCCGCCGTGGAACCGCGCCAGCCCCCCATCGGCATGGCGCAGCGCGCGCAGTGTCGGCGCCACCCGCTCGACAGCCGCACGCAGGTCGCCCCCGGGCATCCGCCCGGCTTCGGTCAGCGCCTGGCAGGCCCAGACCAGAAGCGTAAAGACTTCCAGCAATTCCTCGGGGTTACGGGTGGGCAGGCCGCCCTCGATGTCGATCTGGTCGCGGCACTCCCGATCCAGCGCCCGAAGGGCCGCAGGGACGCGCGCCTCCATCCCGGTCAGGGCCAACCCGGCATGGACCAGCCCCACCAGTGCCTCGAAGCGCGGCAGACCCGGCGCAGCGGCGGGCCAGCGTCGCGACAGGAACAGAACCTGACGGCCGAGACACTGGAAGAACGCCGCCTGGTCGGCCGCCTCCCGCGCCATCAGTAGCATCGGCGCGTGGTTCACCATGCGGATGATCCGCCGCCCGGTCAGGTCGGGCGTCCAGCCCGGCCCCGTCCCGCGCCCGTAGCGCGCGACCCAGCCGTGCGTCCACTCCTGTGCCCGCGCCCGCGCCATCGGTTCGGGCACGGCGGCCAGATCGTCCAGCCAGGCGAAGCCGTGGATGTCCTCGGTGAAGGCGAGATCGGGCGCGGCCACGTCCCACAGGCTGACGCCGGGCGCCTCGACCAGAAAGCCCGCAAACATCAGGTTGCCCGCGATCAGCTGCCGTCCCCGTGCGAAGGCACCCATCGACCGGGGTTCCGGCTGCGACACGAAGCCCGTGACGGGCCGCGTCCGCCCCAGGGCCCGCGCCGCCCAGCGGTTGGCCGTGCGCGCCCACCAGTGCGACAGTCCGCCCGTCATGGTGCGACCCCAGCGGTCATGTCCTGCCCTTTGCCTCGCGCTTTTTCCCGATCCTACCCGCAGCCCGTGACCGGGTCACCCCGCCACCTGCATCGCGGCCACGAAGAACCCGTCCAGGCCGCCGCGATCTGCCCAGAAATCGGGCCGCAGCCGCAACCCCTCGGGCACGCGCCAGGCGGGATCCACCCCCGCCAGGTCCAGCGCGCCCGGATCGACACGCAGGCCCGGATGCCGTGCCAGCGCCGCAAGCACTTGCGCCTCGCCCTCCTCGGGCAGCAGCGAGCAGGTGGCATAGACGATCCGCCCGCCGGGCCGCACCAGCGTCACCGCCCGGTCGATCAGCCGTGCCTGCAGGGACACCAGATCGGCCAGCCCCGACAGGTCCTTGGCGTGCGGCAGGTCGGGGTGGCGGCGGATCGTGCCGGTGGCCGAGCACGGCGCGTCGAGCAGGACCGCGTCCAGGGCCGCGTCCGGTTGCCAGGTCAGCGCATCCGTCACCACGAGTTCGGCCGCCAGTCCGGTGCGCGCGAGGTTTTCGGCTACGCGCCGCATCCGGTCGGCCGAGATGTCGACCGCCTTCACCCGCGCGCCCATGGCCGCCAGTTGCAGCGTCTTTCCGCCGGGGGCGGCGCAGAGATCGGCGATATGCTCCCCCGCCTGCGCGTGAAGCGCCCGCGCCGGGATCGCGGCGGCCGCGTCCTGCACCCAGAAGTCGCCTGCGTCCCAGCCGGGCAGCGCCGTCACCTGCCCTGCCGATGCCAGCCGGACCGACCCCGTGGGCAGCGCCTGCCCCCCGAGGTGCCGGGCCAGCCGTTCCGCGTCACCGTCGCGCGGCGTCAGGTCCAGCGCGGCACCGGCGGCATGGGCCGCCTCGATCGCGGCAACGGCGTCCTTGCCCCAGGCGGACAGGAACGGCTTGCGCAAGGTCTTGGGCAGGCGCGGCAGCGGGAGCGTGCCCCACTTCATCGGCCCCTCGGTCGCGACCCGGCGCAGCACGGCGTTGACCAGCCCCGCGCCCCCGGGGCCGCCGCCCGTATCCTTCGAGGCCCGCACCGCAGCCACGCAGTCGTTCACCACGCCCGCTGGCTGCCCGCCACCCGCGCAGATTTCCCACACGCCCAGGCGCAGCGCGGCCATGGGCACCGGCGCAGGCTTCATCCGCAGGTAGGGGCCCAGCAGCCGATCCGACCGGTCGGCCCAGCGCAGCGCCTCGGTCGCCAACCGCTGCGCCCGCGCGCGACCCTCGGGCGGCAGGGCCGCCAGGGCGCCGGGCAGCAGGTCCGACATCAGCCGCCCCTCGCCCGTGACCGCTGCCACCAATCCGATCGCCGCCGCCCTTGCCGTCTGTTCCGCCATGACTCGCTTTCGCCGGGGGCGCACCGGTTGTCGCCCCTCGTCCGCGCGGTATATCAGGCAGGACGCCTTCACAAGGAACCCTGCCATGGCCGAGCCACCGATGGCCACGCCCGATGACATCCCGGCCGAGGTCGCACCCCTGGACCTGCCCCCCGCCGCCCGACGCGCGCTGGCCGAGGCGCATGCGCGGCGCATCGCCGCCACGGCGCCCGACCTGCCCCCGGAACTGGGCGGCCGCGACGGGCCGGAACCCGTCCGCTACGGGGACTGGGAACGCAAGGGGCTGGCGATCGACTTCTGACCCGCGCAGAACCGCGACAG
>CAYYOE010000271.1:0-589 GCA_964473055.1 uncultured Rhodobacterales bacterium
GTAGCCGAACTGTCGGACCTTGGCGCGTGGATGGCGGTGGCGGACTATACCGACGAGCGACTGGACGCACTTCTGCGCCGGTGAACAGGAGCCCCGCCATGACCCGGACCGTGATCGAATCGAGGACCCGGACCGTGGTGATCGGCTTCGACGAACCGTTCTGCGTGATCGGCGAGCGGATCAATCCCACCGGGCGCAAGAAGCTGGCCGCGGAACTCGAGGCGGGGGATTTCTCGACCGTCGAGCGCGACGTGGCCGAACAGGTGGCCTGCGGGGCGATGGTGCTGGACGTGAATTCGGGCGCGGTGTTCACCAACAGGATGGCGGACGACCCGCGCTACGCCGACAACAACTTCGTCGAGCCGCCGCTGATGCGCGACCTGATCACCCGCATCCAGGCCTGGACGGACGTGCCCCTGTGCATCGACAGCTCGGTCCCCGCCGCGCTGGAAGCCGGGCTGGAAGCCTGCGAGGGGCGGCCGCTGCTGAATTCCGTCACGGGCGAGGAGGAACGGCTGGAACGCGTGCTGCCGCTGGTCAAGAAGTACAACGTGCCGGTGGTAGCGATCTCCAACGACGATACCGGCAT
>CAYYOE010000271.1:599-4559 GCA_964473055.1 uncultured Rhodobacterales bacterium
CCGGACGTGCGCTTTGCGGTCGCGAAGAAGATCGTGGAGCGCGCGGCGGATTTCGGCATTCCCGCCCATGACATCGTGGTCGATCCGCTGGTGATGCCCGTGGGCGCCATGGGCAGTGCGGGGCGGCAGGTGTTCGCGCTGGTGCGGCGCCTGCGCGAGGAACTGGGCGTCAACACCACTTGCGGCGCGTCCAACATCAGCTTCGGCCTGCCGCACCGCCACGGGATCAACGCGGCCTTCCTGCCCATGGCGATTGCGGCGGGGATGACCAGTGCCATCATGAACCCGGTCCGCGCGCAGGAAATGGAAGCGATCCGCGCCGCGAACTTCCTGATGAACCACGATCCGAACGGCGCAGCCTGGATCGGGTTTTCCCGCGTGGTCGAGGCGATGGCCGCGGGCGCGAGTTTTGCCGAGGCCAGCGCCACCGCGCAGGCTGCTGGCGGCCGGTCGGGCCGCGGTGGCGAGGGGCGGCGCCGCCGGGGCTGAGCAGCCCCGCGATGCGCGCGCTTCGCCTTCTGGCACGGCTGATCCTGCTGGCGGGGCTGGTGGCGGGCGTCTGGCTGGTGTCGCACTGGGCGATGCGGGCACAGGCCGCGCTGCCCCCGGACGGTCCCCTGTTGGCGTGGCCCGTCATGGTGCTGCTCGCGCTTTATGCCGTCCTGCTGGCCCTTCCCTTCGTGCCTGGGGTAGAGATCGGGCTGGCGCTTCTGGCCATGCATGGCGCGGCGGCGGCCCCCTTTGTCTATGGCGCGACGCTGGCGGGGCTGATGCTGGCCTATGGCGCGGGCTGCCTGATCCCTTCGTCGATGCTTGCGGAGGGGCTGCGCCGGCTGGGGCGCAAACGGGCCGCGGCAGCGCTGGAGGACTGGTGTGCCTTGCCCCGCGCCGGGCGCCTGCCGGTGCTGGCCGCGCACCTTCCTGACTGGCTGGCATCACGGGTCAGGACGCTGCGCTTCGTGCTGCTGGCGGCGCTGTTCAACCTGCCGGGGAATGCGGTGCTCGGGGGGGGCGGCGGGATCGCCCTGATCGCCGGGCTGTCGCGCCTATATCCGCCCCTGCCCACCGCGCTGACCGTGGCGCTGGCGGTCGCACCGGTGCCTCTGGCAGTCTGGGTCTGGGGCTGGACGCCGCCGGGCGTCATGTAGGGGCAAGGGCCGGGCGGCGCAGGGCCCACCAGAACAGGGCGAGGAACGCGAGGTTCGGCACCATGTTCAGCGCGCCCCCCGCGACGATGGACAGCCCCGAGTCCACCGCGAACCACGTCAGGATCGAGGTCCGGACGATGCGCCGGACCGCCGCGCCCTCGCGCGGCAGAAGCGCGGCAAGGTGCCAGACCAGAACGCCCCAGCCCGCCATGACCCCCCCGCTGATCGCCGCGAACAACCGCGATTCCGGGATCGCGGCCTCGCCCATCCCGTCGTAGGGCCACACGATCAGGTCATGCGCCGCCCAGATCGGCCAGCCGATGCCCGGCACGGCGCCAAGGCCGACCAGCCCGCCCGTGGCGATCAGAATGCCTGCGGCCAGCCGCAGGGCGTGGCCCCCGTCGCCGGGGGATGTGGTCATCGTATCCGTCATGGCGGTATCTCCCTTGTGATCCGGGGCGCAGGGTGGCGGGGCGGTGGTGGCGCGCCAATTCCCTGCGAGGTAAGTGACAGCCCCACCCCGCCCGGGCGATATCGGCGCAGGAGACACCCATGACCCGGCCCTTTCCCAACGCCCTGAAGGACTGGCGCGCGCGACGGCGGCTCAGCCAGTTGCAGCTGTCGGTGACAGCCGAGGTCTCGGCCCGGCATCTGGCCTTCCTCGAAACCGGCCGGTCGCGGCCGTCGCGGGGGATGGTCCTGCGGCTGGCGCAGGCGCTGGACCTGCCCCATGCCGCGACCAACGGGTTCCTCGCCGCCGCCGGATTCGCGCCGCACTACCCGGTGCTGGGCTGGGACGCGCCCGAGATGGCGCCCCTGCGGCAAGCGGCCGAACGCCTGCTGGCGACCCATGCGCCCTATCCGGGGCTGGTGGCGGACCAGATGTGGCGGATCGTCCGTCTGAACCCGCCCGCCCGCGCGCTGTTTGGTGCCGTGGGGCTGGCCGAGGGCGACAGCCTGCTGTCGCTGGCCCATGCGCCCGGCCGTATCATGGCCGCGGTCGAGAACGGAACCGAGGTCGCGCGCCACATGATGAGCCGCCTGCGGGCCGACAGCGCGCAGGGCGGCGGGATCCCTGAACTCGATGCCGCTGCGGCGGTTCTGGCCGCCTGGCCCGGCGTCGCCACCCCACCCGAAACCCCGGCCGGGCCGGTGACGCCGACGGTGTTCCGTCTGCCCGACGGCGGGCGGCTTGCGCTGTTTTCGGTGCTGGCGCAGTTCGGGTCGGCCGAGGAGGTCAGCCTGCCGGGACTGAAGCTGGAACTGATGTTTCCCGCCGATGCCGCCGCGCGGGTCCTGCTGAACGGCGCAGGCCAGCCCTGAAGCGTCGCGCCCCGCGTTTCCTTCTACCCCGGTGCGCGCTAGAACCCGCCCATGGGAACAGGATGCGCGAGCAGGGCATGACCACGGGCGACGCACTGGTGATCTTCATGCCCTCGGGGATGCGCGGGCGGTTCCCGCTGGGGACCCCGGTGCTGACCGCCGCGCGGCAGCTGGGCGTGGACCTGGACAGCGTCTGCGGCGGGCGCGGCATCTGTTCGCGCTGCCAGGTGGCACCCTCGTTCGGCGATTTCCCCAAGCATGGCGTGACGGTGACGGACAGCGCCCTGTCCCCCTGGAACGCCGTCGAGGACCGCTACGACCGCGTCCGCGGCCTGCCCCCGGGGCGGCGCCTGGGCTGCCAGGCGCAGGTTCTGGGCGATGTCGTGATCGACGTGCCGGCGGAAAGCCAGGTGCACCGGCAAGTGGTGCGCAAGCGCGCCGAGGCGCGCGAGATCCTGCTCGACCCCGCCACGCGGCTGGCGCTGGTGCAGGTGGCCGAGCCCGACATGCACGAACCTTCGGGCGATTTCGAGCGGCTGGCGGAAGCCCTGCGCGCGCAGTGGGGCGAGGCGGAGGTGACTGCGCCGCTGTCGGTACTGGCGCGGCTGCAACCGGCACTGCGGACCGGCAAGTGGCAGGTGACGGTCGCACTGCACCGGGGCCACCGCGACCGGGTCGCGCGGGTGATCGACATCTGGCCGGGGTTTCACGAGGGGGGCCTCTTTGGCCTCGCCATCGACCTGGGCTCCACCACGGTCGCCGCGCATCTGACGCGACTGGATACCGGCGAGGTGGTGGCATCGGGCGGGGTGATGAACCCCCAGATCCGCTTTGGCGAGGACCTGATGAGCCGGGTCAGCTATGCCATGATGAACCCCGGCGGCGATACCGAGATGACCGCCGAGGTGCGCCGCGCGCTGGACGGGCTGGCGCTGTCGCTGGCGACCGAGGCGGGGGTGGCGCCGCGCGATGTGGTCGAGGCGGTCGTGGTCTGCAACCCGGTGATGCACCATCTGCTTCTGGGCATCGACCCGGTGGAACTGGGCCAGGCGCCCTTTGCGCTGGCGACCTCGGGAAGTCTCGATCTTGAAGCCAGGGATCTGGGCCTTCTGTCGGTCAATTCCGGCGCGCGGGCCTATGTGCTGCCCTGCATCGCGGGCCATGTCGGCGCGGATGCGGCCGCGGTGGCCCTGTCCGAGGCGCCCGAGACCGCACCCGACTGCGTGCTGATTGCCGATGTGGGGACCAACGCGGAAATCCTTCTGGGGCGCGCGGGCCGGGTGCTGGCCTGTTCCTCGCCCACCGGTCCGGCCTTCGAGGGTGCGCAGATCAGTTCGGGCCAGCGCGCGGCGCCCGGCGCGATCGAGCGGGTGGAGATCGACCCCGCCACGAAGGAACCCCGCTTCCGCGTGATCGGATGCGAGCTGTGGTCGGATGACCCGGCCTTTGCCGCGGCGACGGCGGGCACGGGCGTGACCGGCATCTGCGG
>CAYYOE010000272.1:0-4541 GCA_964473055.1 uncultured Rhodobacterales bacterium
CCGAGGCGCGGGTGCTCTACCTCACCTCGAACGGTATCGGCATGGGGCACCTGACACGCTGCCTCGCCTCGGCCCGCCGCCTGCCCGCAGACGTGCGCCCGGTGATCCTGACCATGTCGCGCGCTTTCGGGGTGGTCCGCGACCAGGGCATCGCCACCGGCTACATCCCCTACTGGCGCAGCGCCGGATTGCCCGAAGATACCTGGCAGGCCAGCCTCGCCGACGAGATTGACGAGGCGATCCGATTCTGGCGCCCGAACGTCACCGTGTTCGACGGCAACGTGCCCTACCCCGGCCTGATGGCAAGCCTGGCAAGGCACCCTGCAGTCTGGTCGGTATGGCAGCGCCGCGCGCTATGGCGAAATGGCGTTGGCGGGGTGGCCCTGCGGGATGGCCGCGCCTTCGACGCCGTGATCGAACCGGGCGAGATCGCCGCCGCCTTCGACCCCGGCCCCACCGCATCGTTGCGCGACAGCGCGCTGGTGGTGCCGCCCGTCACCTTCCTGCACCCGGGCGAGGCCTTGGCCCGCCCGGCCGCCCGCGCCGCCATCGGGCTGGACCCCGCGCGCCCGGCAGTCCTGCTGCAACTGGGGTCGGGCAACAACTTTGCCACTGTAGGTCTTCGCCAACGCTTGATCGAGGCGTTGCGCGCCCTGCCCGTCGAACGCCGTCCGCAGATCGTGCATGCCGACTGGCAGATCAGCGCGGATACCTGCGACCTGCCCGCCGATGTGATCCGGCTGGACACCTTTCCCATCGCACGCTGGCT
Organism: uncultured Rhodobacterales bacterium; assembly: GCA_964473055.1. Lineage (GTDB taxonomy): Bacteria > Pseudomonadota > Alphaproteobacteria > Rhodobacterales > Rhodobacteraceae > UBA996. The sequence continues at coordinate 770 of CAYYOE010000272.1, forward strand.
GAACGCCTTCGACTGGGCGGTGGCGCTGGCGGGCTACAACACCTTCCACGAGAATATCGTGGCAGGGCTGCCCACCCTGTTCCTGTCGAACGAAAGCCCCGAACAGGACCTGCAATCGCTGCGCGCCGAGGTGGCCGCGCTGCGCGGGCTGGGCCATGCCGCCCGGCCTGACGACACGCAGGGCCTTCTGGCCGGGATTGCCGCCCTGTCCGACCCGGTGGAACGCACCACGATCCGCGCCACCTGCGCCCGACTGCCTGAAGCCAATGGGGCGGCAAATGGGGCGGATGACGTGGCGTCCTGGCTGGGTCAGATGGCCCTGTTGCGAAAGGCCCGGGGGGTCGCCCCGCCGCCCCTGTCCCAGGTGCAAGCCGACCAGTTCCCGGCTGGGACTGCCGCCAACCCTGCCGAAGCCGACCTGGTGCTGCCATGACCCCTGTCACCATCGGCATGCCCGCCTTTGACAGCGCGCGCACCCTGGCCCGCGCGATCGCATCGGTGCAGGCGCAGACCCATTCGGACTGGCGCCTGATCATCTCCGATGACGCCTCGACCGACGCCTCGCCCGACATCGCCGCCGACGCCGCCCGCGCCGACGCGCGCATCACGCTGGTCCGCCAGCCGACGCGTCTGGGCGTGATGAACTTCGGCGTGCCGCTGGCCGCCGCCGATACGCCGGTCTTCGTCTGGCTCGCCGCCGACGACTGGTGGGAACCGGGCTTCCTGTCTGCCACGCTGGCGGCGCTGGCGGCGCGCCCCGATGCCGTGTCGGCCCTGCCCCGCGCGGCCTGGGCCGAAGGCACGCCGCTGGACGGCCCGCCGTCGGGCAGACTGCCCGACACGACCGCGCTGGACATGCCCTGGCCCGACCGGGTGCGCCGGTTCCTCGCCCATCCGGGCGGGACACGGATGTACGGGCTGATACGCACCACAGCCGCGCAGGCGGCCTTTCCGCCGCGGGCGATCAACGCCTGGGACTGGGCACTGATGCTGGGCCTCCTGGCGCAAGGCCCGCAGATCGAGGTGCCCGAGACCCTGCTGCTGCGCGAGGAGACCCACTGGCAGCGCTATGCCGAGGGGGTCGACGAAGGCCCGGCGCGCGGGCTGAACCGGACCCTGCCAGTGCTGGAGGCCAGCCTGCTGGCGCTGCGGCGCGGGCATGTCCCGCGCGGTGCATGGGGTGCGCTGGTAGCGCTGAACCTGCGCAAGCACGAGGAATACATCGCGATCTGTCATCCCCAGGCATACGGTCGCCGTCTATGGCTGTATCGCAGACTCGGCCTCCCCTTTGCCTGTCGCCCTGGGGTAGCCGCCGGGGTCATGACGACGGTCGCCGCCCGCAATGCCACGCGCAACCCTGCCCGCGCCGCCGCCGCGCGCGACGTGCTGGCTCGCCTCTCACCCCCGGCCCGCACCCTGCCCGCAGCCCCGCCCCGGTCCCGCAACCTGACGCCCCCCCTGACCGTGGTCGTCACCGCCCGCAACGCCGCATCAACGCTCGACCGGTTCCTCGACCACTACCGCCGCCACGACGCAACCGTGATCCTGATCGACCACGGCTCGACCGACCGTACCCGCGCCATCGCCCTGGCCCATCCCGGCGCACCCGTCGCACAGATCATCGACCAGCCCTTCGAAGGCAGCTTCGACCTGACGGCACAACTGAACCTGAAGCGCCAGGTGATCGGGACCATCCGCGACGGCTGGGTGATCCACGCCGACGCCGACGAGATGCTGGACCCGCCGCCCGACGCGCTGGCCGCGGGCCAGACCCTGCGCGCCCTTGCCGCCGGATGGACCGCGGCGACCCTGGCGGCGCCTTGCCGCGAACTGGCCTTCCTGCCCCTGTCCGAGGACGACAGCCACGACCCCGCCACCTTCCCCGCGACCATGCGTCATGCCCTGCCCATCGCCGACCGCGACCCCAAGCAGCGCCTGTTCCGCGCGGGCGCCGACCTGACCCTTTGGTGCGCCACGGCGGGCCACACCGTCACCACCGACCCAACCCGGCTGGCCCCCGCCACGCTGGTCTTGCGGCACTATCCTGGCCTGTCGCTGGACCATCTGCGGGCGCAATACCTGGGCCGGGTCTTTGCCCACGGCGACCGGGCCAAGCGCTGGCACGGCACCCGCAGCGCCGCCGAGGCGTTCGACATCGTCGCGCCCCCAATCGGCGCGCTGGCGCCGCTGGGTGCCCCCGAGGCCCCGGCGCAGCGCAGCCTGCCGGTCCTGGCCCCGCGCCCGCCCGAGGCCGCGCCCCGGCCCGATGGGCCTGTCGACCTCTGGCTGGTCGCCGCGCGTGACGCCACCGCCGCCCCGGTGCACGACCTGATCGCACGGGCCTTTCCGGGGCTGCGGATGCAGGTGTCACCCGTGCCGCCCGTGCCGCCGGCGGCGATGCTGCACATCCTGACCCATCCCGCTACGGCCTGCGCCCTTCCGCACGCCGCCGCGCGCCGCGCCGCCGCCTGCGACTGGCTGCGCGGCATCGCCCGCGCCCGGCAGGCCGGCCTGTCCCCAGGCCTGCGGATCGCCGAAGTCCGGGTCGAGGACATGCCGGGCGGCACCGACGACCTGATGCGCGCGGTGCAACAGCTGCTCTTGCCCGGCTCCGCCCCCGTCGAAGCGCCGCCCTTCCTGCGCGACCCGGTCCCCGTTCCGCTTCCCTGTCCGGCGCCGGAAGTCGCGGCCATCACCGGCGACATGGCCCGCGACCTGGGCTACGCTTGGGCTGCAACCGTGGCCGCCATCCCGGGCACGGTGGCCCCCGAACCGGCATAGCTCGCGATATCGGAACAGGCCGCCAGGCATCCGCCGCAGCGCCCCGACAGGCCCAGCAACTGCAACCGCAACCGCTCGGCCCCGCGCCAGACCTCGGCCAGGGTCAGCGTGCCGTCCGTCACGTTCCCCATCGACCGCTGCCGCAGAAAGAAACAGGGATAGGTCTCGCCTCGCGCGTTCACCAGCAGGAACCGCGTCGGCATGTGGCACCCGCCCGGCGGCACCGGGCGCACGCCATCGAACAGATAGGGCACGAAGGTGCCAAAGGCCGGCCCGGTGTGGATCGCGACACCCGCCGCCGCCGCCCGCGCGGCGATGTCCTGCAACGCCGCCGCCACCGCCGCCCGGTCCCCCGGCGCGAAGGTGAAGGCCCCGTGATCGCGCCCGATCCCCGCAATTTCCGGCTGGAACGGCTGGATGGAAATCCCCGGCAACCCCCGCGCCACCGCCTGGTCCAGCACATGGCCGATGGTGGCCAGCGTCGGCCGCATCATCACCGCCGACAGGCTGACGCCGATGCCGTGGCGCTGCGCCGCGTCCACCCCTGCCAGCGCCTCATCGTAGCTGCCCGCCCCGCGCAGCGCGTCATGCACCGCTGGCGGCCCGTCGATGCTGACGTTCAGGTGCAGCCCCCGGATGCGCGCCAGCCGCGCCGCGTGGCGGGGCACCAGCGCGCCGTTCGTCACCACCTCGATCCGGTCGAACCCCAGCCGCGCGGCCTCTTCCAGCAGGTCCACCGCATCGCGCCGCATCAGCGTCTCGGCGCCCGAGGGCACGAACACCCGCGCCCCCAACACCCGCGCCTGCGCCAGCAGGTCCGCCACCCGGTCCCCCGCCAACCCGTCGCGCCGCCCCTCCCAGACCGCGCACATCGCGCAACTCAGGTTGCAGCGCAGCGTCAGCTCGATGGAAATCTCGTCCAGCGCGCGCGTCAGGGTCGTGCCGGGGGAACTGTTCGGGGGACTGGCGTCCATGCCTCACCTCGGGGCCT
>CAYYOE010000273.1:0-4534 GCA_964473055.1 uncultured Rhodobacterales bacterium
GGGGGTGCGGGCGGCCTGGGTCTGCAGCACTGCGCGGGGCTCGCGGTCCAGCCGGTCGATCTTGTTCCAGACCTCGATCCGCGGCACGGTCTCGTCCAGGCCCAGGTTTTCCAGCACGCCTTCGACGTCGCGGGCCTGCTGTTCGGTCTCGGGGTGGCTGATGTCGCGCACATGCAGGATCAGGTCGGCGGCCGTCACCTCTTCCAGGGTTGCACGGAAAGCGGCCACCAGTTCGGTCGGCAGGTCCGAGATGAAACCCACGGTGTCGGACAGGATCACCTTCGGCCCCGATGGCAGGGCGACGCCCCGCATGGTGGGGTCGAGCGTGGCGAAGAGCATGTCGCGGGCCAGCACCTCGGCCCCGGTCGCGTGGTTGAACAGCGTCGACTTGCCCGCGTTGGTATAGCCCACCAGCGCCACGATCGGGAACGGCACCTTGGCGCGCGCGGCGCGGTGCAGCTGGCGCGTCTTGACCACGCGGGCGAGCTGGCGCTTGAGCTTGACGATCTCGTCGTCGATGGCGCGGCGGTCGCTTTCGATCTGGGTCTCGCCGGGGCCGCCGACAAAGCCGAAGCCGCCGCGCTGGCGTTCAAGGTGCGTCCAGGCGCGCACCAGCCGTGTGCGCTGGTAGGACAGCGCGGCCAGTTCCACCTGCATCACGCCTTCGCGCGTCCGGGCGCGGTCACCGAAGATTTCCAGGATCAGGCCGGTCCGGTCCAGGATCTTCAGGCCCCATTCCTTTTCCAGGTTGCGCTGCTGGATCGGGGTCACGGGGCCGTCGATCAGCACAAGGCCGATGTCGGCCTCTTCCAGCCGCGCCTTGAGTTCCGCCACCTTGCCGGTGCCGAACAGCAGCCCCGGCGCGGGCGCGCGCAGGCGCACGACCTCGGCCCCTTCCACCGTGACGCCGGGCAGGGCATGGGCCAGCGAAACCGCCTCGGCCAATGCATCCTCGGGGTCTCGGCCCTGGCGACCGGAATGGATATCGGGGTGCAGCACGAAGGCGCGCATGGGCTGCGCGCCGGTGCCCGATGTCCGGTCGATGAGCGAGGCTGCGCTCAATCCTCGCCGTCGTAGAGGTTGATGGGCTGCGAGGGCATGATCGTCGAGATCGCGTGCTTGTAGACCAGTTGCGACTGTCCGTCGCGGCGCAGGAGCACGCAGAAGTTGTCGAACCACGTGATCACGCCCTGCAGCTTGACCCCGTTGATGAGGAAGATCGTGACCGGAACCTTGGTCTTGCGGACGTGGTTAAGGAACGCGTCCTGCAGATTCTGCTTGTCGCCCGCCATGCGCGAATGCCTTTGTTCTTGCTATCCTGTCCCGTCGCCCCTGATTGTCCGGGTGCGCCCGTTCCCAGTATGGGCCTGTTGCGGCGAGGATTCCAGACCCGAATCATGGGTTTGGGGCATTGCCCGCGCTAACGGCGCCAGAAATCCGGGTTGAGCAAGGCCAGGAGGGCGATCGCCTCGAGCCGACCGAGCACCATTGCCGTCATCGCAATCGCTTTCGCCCAATCGCTGAGCGCGGACCAGGCAAGTGGCGCATCGGCCCCCACAAGCGCAAGCGGCCCGGTGTTCGTCAGGGCGGCGATTCCCAGCACGACTGCCGCCTCGACGCCCATGCCGGTCAGGCCAAGGGCCGCTGTCACCGCGGCGATCGAGACGGCGAACAGCATGAAGAACACGAAGGCCAGATAGGCACCGCGCGACCGGATGCGCCGATCTTCGGGTCCACCGCCGCCGATCGAACTGGCATGGACCAGCCGTTCCATCTCGCGCTGGCCATGGCGCATCAGCGCATGGACACGCAGCAGCTTCACCCCCCCTGCAGTGGTGGCAACACCGCCGCCCATCAATGCCAGCCCGACCAGAATCGTTCCGGGCGACCCCAGCCCTGACCAGGCGCGCGCCTCGCCCCATGATCCGCTTTCGAAGCCTGCGGTCGTGAGGAAAGACACGACCATGAACAGGCTGCCCCAGGCAGCGCCTGCGGCACGAACCGTGTCCTCGCCGCGCGCGACCTCGACTGCGCCGACGAAGTGACGGATGAACAGGGCGGCGGTGACGATGGTGATGATCCCGAATGCCAGCCGCGCCTCGGGATCCTGAAACAGCGACCCGAACGCGTTGCGCGCCCTCTCTGGTGCAAATGTCTGGCGCGAAAGCGCAAAGATCAGGAACAGCAGGACCAGCGCCTCGCCCACCTGGCCCGATTGGCCGCCAGAAAGGCCACCCACCGGCGATATGCCTGAGGTCGCGAGTGTGGACATGGCGTGGCACAGCGCCACGAACGGGCCATCACCGGCCAGAACCAGAAGGATCCACAGGGCCAGGGTCAGCCCGGCATAAACTGGCGCAAGAAGGACGCCCTGCCGCACGAGCCGTGTCGACGTGTCGGCCAGCGGATCGGTTCGCGACGCCTGTATGCGTCCGCCGGCCTCGCCCGAGCGCACCTCGAACCCGCCCAGGTTCATGGGCGCCAGAACGGCGGCCGCCATCAGCCAGACCAGAAACCCGCCGAGCCAGCCGACGACCGCACGCCACAGATGCACCGATCGGGGCAGGCGTGGTGCGTCGTAGAGCGTGGCGCCAGTGGTGGTGAAGGACGACACCATCTCGAACCAGGTGTTGAAGAAGCGGGTGTCGGGCACTGCCTCGTTGAACGGAACGGCCAGGATCAGCGGCAGCGCCGCGAAGGCCCCCACGAGCGTCAGCAGATGGGCGCGGGCCGGGCGGCGCGGCGTGCGGCCCTGCGTTGCAACGGCGATCATCAGCGTGACGATCAAGAGCAGGATGCCGGTGTAGAAGAAGGCGCGCGCAGGCCGCATGTCGCGTTCCACAAAGGCCAGCGCGGCAGGCGCCAGCATCGCCACCCCCGCCACCGCCATCAGGATCACGAACAGCGGCGGTGCCACGGTCACCGGTCGGACGATGGGTGGCGGGGCGAACCGGAAGGCCATCAGGGTGCCGTCGCCATCAGAAGAAGTCGACCGTGACCTGCAACAGCCGCTCGACCTCGGGCACGTCCTTGGACAGCGCGAAGATCAGCACCACGTCGCCTTCTTCGATCCGGGTGGTTCCCGCAGGCTTCTGGTAGGCCCCGTCCTTGCCGATCCCGCCGACCAGAACGCCTTCCGGAAAGGGGATGTCCTTGATCATCTGGCCTGCCAGCTGCGACGTTGGCAGCACCCGCGCTTCCAGCATTTCGCCTTCGGCATCGCCGATGGAATAGACGCCCTGCACCCGGCCGTGGCGGACATGGCGCAGGATCGAGGACACGGTCGTCTGGCGCGGGTTGATGTAGGCGTCGATGTCGAGCGCGGCGAGGATCGGGACCAGCGAGGGATCGTTGACCAGTGCGATGGCCATGGGGCAGCCCGCCGCCTTGGCCCGCACCGCGGCGAGGATGTTCACCTTGTCGTCGTCGGTGACAGACAGCACGGCGTCGGCCCGTTCGATCCCGGCCTCGGACAGGATCTCGGGGGACAGCCCGTCGCCGTTCAGAACGATCGTGCGTTCCAGCGCATCGGCCGCATGTTCGGCGCGGGTGCGATCGCGTTCGATGATCTTGGTGCGGACGCGCGCCTGGCTCTTTTCCAGTTCGCGCGCCACGGTCAGGCCGACGTTGCCGCCGCCGATGATCACCAACCGGTCCTGGCGCCGCACTTCCTTGCCGAAGATCTCGACGGTGCGGTTGGTGTCCGAGGTCGCGGCCACAACGTAGATCTGGTCGCCCGAAAACAGCTGGTCGCCCGGATCGGGGACGAACAGCCGCCCCTCGCGTCGGACACCCACCACCACCGCCCGCAGGGTCGAGAACAGGTCGCTGAGCTGGCGCAGGGGGGTGTTGAGCACCGGGCAGGTGTCGTCCAGCTGCAGGCCCAGAAGCTGCGCTTCGCCGTTCAGGAACACCACCGTATCGAAGGCCGCGGGCGTCGCAAGGCGGCGCAGGGCGGCTTCCGCCACCTCGCGCTCGGGGCTGATGATGACGTCGATGGGCAGGTGATCGCGGCGGTAGAGATCGGCATAGGCGGGTGCGAGGTAGCTTTGCGCGCGCAGCCGGGCGATCTTGCGCGGCACGGCAAAGACCGAATGGGCGACCTGGCAGGTCACCATGTTGACCTCGTCCGAATGGGTCGCCGCGATGACCATGTCGGCGTCGCGAGCGCCCGCCCGGTCCAGAACGTCGGGGTGACTGGCGTGGCCGTGGATGCCCGCGACATCAAGGGTGTCGGACACGCGGCGCACCAGATCGGGGTTCATGTCCACGACCGTGACGTCGTTGGCTTCGCCCGAGAGGTGGCGGGCGATCTGCCAGCCAACTTGCCCGGCACCGCAGATGATGACCTTCATGGAGGGGGGTTCCGGGGCTGTTGCTGTTCTTCCCGTGCTGTAGCGCAGGTTACGCCGCGCGGGCAGGGGGGTCAACGCGCTGCTCTGCGGCGGGGGGAGTGGAGTGGGGGGAGTGGAGTGGGGGGTGAACCGCCCCGGGTTTACCGGAGAGTAAAGCACTCAAAGGATGAGCCCCATGA
>CAYYOE010000274.1:0-2368 GCA_964473055.1 uncultured Rhodobacterales bacterium
AACTCGACCCCGTCCAGGTACACGAGCGCCAGCCGCGCCGACTCCTGAATGTCGCGCAGATACGCGAGGTCACGCTGCATAAATCACCTTCGCCGACTCCAGAATCGCCCGCCGCCGGATGGAATTGCGGCTCGCTTCGATGCCCCGACGGCTCACCAGGTCCACGTCTCGCCCGAACATGACGCTCAATTCGTCCTCCATGCGGACCATATCGAATAGCGTCGTCCCGGCATCCGGAGCAAAGCGAACGAGCAGATCAATGTCGCTGTCATCCCGGAAATCCTCTCGCAGCGCCGAGCCGAACAACGCCAGTTCCGTTATCCGCCAGCGGCGGCAGAACTCCCGTAACGACTCCTCAGGTATGGCAACCTTTGCGTTCACCCCTCCACCCCCATCACCTTCAAACTCTCAAACTCTCAATCCCCCGGTCGTCCACGATCTTCGCCACGATGCGCCGGTACTCCCCGGTTCGAAGGGCGCCGACACCACGCCGCGATAGACCTCGGTCAGCGCATCTATCTTACGCGGATCCACTTCGAGAACCACGGGCGTGAAGTTTGGGATCCGGCCCACCGGCGGTTCCAGCGCATCAAAGGTATTTCTCCAGCGGGAAGGATGCGATCAGTCCCGACTTGAAGCGCTGCCACCAGCCCGCCTCGGGTTCGCGGCGCCAGGTGTCCTCCGGGCCGGAGGACCAGACGAGCCACCCGTCGTCCACCTGCCGGACCCGCCAACTGTTCTCCGCCGCCATGCCCAGTTCGATATCGTCCGCGACGCGGTTCGCAAGCTCCTCCGAGCGGATCACCAGCAGGGTCTCGCCATTGAGGTAGATCGAGCGCAGGTTCACGTTGAACGACCCGATGAAGAGCACCCGGCGGTCGAAGACCGCCGACTTCGCATGCAGGCTCACGCGGCCATGATCGCAGAACCCTGGCGTCTCCACCCACACGCGGCAGGCCGCGGCGTCGGGCCGCAGCTCGCGCAGTTCGATCCCCCCCGCCAGCATGGCCGGCCGGCGGCGCGCGTAGCCGGCATGGTTCGCCGTCACGTCGTTCGAGGCCAGGGAGTTCGTCAGCACCGATACCCGGACGCCCCGCTCCCGCGTCCTGGCCAGGTTTGCCAGTTGCTCGTCCCCGAGGATGAAGTACGCCGACTCGACCAGGATCTCCGACGTCGAACCCTCGACCAGCGCGTGCAGCGCCTCGGCCGTGCGCATGGGTCGTTCGGTGTCCTCCTGCATATCCTCCACGGGCGGGTCGAACACCATCTCGGCCTCCGCCCAGACAGCGCCCGAAAGCGCCTGCTCCACCATGACCCGTCCCTGGGCGGGGTTCACGGGTGGCTGCCGCCAGAATGCCCCGGTATCCGCCGCCGCCTCGCGGGCCCGGGCCAGCCGGGCCACCCACTCGGACTCGTCCGCGGTCTCGGGCGCGAGCACGCCGATCGGGTACGACCACCGGCTGTTCCAGTAGGCGTCGAAACCGGCCGACATCTCGCGCACCGGCGGACCGACCGCGAGCACGTCCCGGTCGCGGTGGTTCATGTCGCCGTGCAGGTCGAAGTACTCGTCCCCGATGTTGCGCCCGCCGACGATGCCGAGCGCCCCATCGACCACGAAGGTCTTGTTGTGCATGCGCCGGTTGAGCCGCCGGAAATCGGCCGCGAAACCGAGCAGCTTCCCGGGACCTTCACGAACGGCCTGGGGGTTGTAGATGCGGATGTCGATGTTCGGGTGCCGGTCCAGCGCGGCCAGCACCTCATCCCGGCCCTTCACGTTCATGTCGTCGAGCAGCAGGCGCACCCGAACCCCGCGATCGGCCGCAAGCACCAAGCGCCGCGCGAGATACGTCCCCGAGAGGTCGCTGTTCCAGATGTAATACTGCGCGTCCACGCTTCGTTCCGCCGCCTCGATCAAGGCCGCGCGCAGCAGGAAGGCCTGGTAACCGGTATCGAGCAGAACCAGCCCCGTCTTTCCTGGGTGTGGTTCCGCCACGGCCCGCGCCAGCGCGCCGAGTTCCGTCTCCTCGGGGAACGCGAATGCGTGCTCCGGGATTTTGTCCGGCGGCGGCGGCAGGGTGGCGCAACCGTTCAGCCAGATCGCGACCAACAGACCAACCAGGGCGGCCATCCGGAACGACCTCGAACGCGAGGCGCCGTCAGGACTCGATGATCTCACCAGGAATCGAATCATGGGCTTGCGTCCGCAGTGCGCCTGTGGAAGGACCTCAATCGGCGCTTTATCGGGGAGACTCCGACCAACTGGACCCTTACGAGGTCGTCCTTGAAGTCGACGGATTCCGCCATGTCACCGCGCCTCGAAATTGTGGGTTGCTGATTGTACGTCAGGATACGCGCAAGGGCATCGGAG
>CAYYOE010000274.1:2468-4526 GCA_964473055.1 uncultured Rhodobacterales bacterium
GGGTCACGCAACGACATCGAAGCAACGAGGGGAGGGTCGAGCATGCCTGCAAGTAGAGGAATGGGCGGCAAAGGTCCGGCGCTACGCTGGACGGCCGCGGTTATCGCGATGGCGATTGCGCTGTTCTGGATGACCGCGGGAACGGCGCGTACGCTGCCTCGGGATCACGGCGCCGAGCGGCCGAAGATCGGGCTGGCCCTGTCGGGCGGCGGGGCGCGGGGCGCGGCGCACATCGGCGTGCTCAAGGTGCTGGAAGAGCTGCGCGTTCCGATCGATTTCGTCGCCGGCACCAGCATGGGTTCGATCGTCGGGGGACTCTATGCCTCGGGCATGACGCCGAGCGAGATCGAACATACCGTGAAGACCATGGACTGGAAACACATCTTCGACGACCAGCCGCCGCGCGAGACCCTCCCCTTCCGCCGCAAGCGCGACGATGATTCGTATCTGGTCGATGCCAAGCCGGGATTCCGGGACGGCCAACTGCACTTCCCGCTGGGGGCCATCCAGGGACAGAAATTCGATCTCGCCCTGCGCGAGCTGACCCTGCCCGTGTCGGCGATCCAGGACTTCGACCGGCTGCCCATTCCGTTTCGCGCCGTGGCCACGGACATCGCCAACGGCCAGGCCGTGGTGATCGGCAAGGGCGACCTGGCGCGGGCGATGCGCGCCAGCATGGCCGTGCCGGGTGCGTTCGCGCCCACGCGGATCGACGGCCGGTTGCTGGTCGATGGCGGCATCTCCGACAACCTCCCCATCAACGTGGTCCGCGAGATGGGGGCGGACATCATCATCGCGGTGGACATCAGCGCCCCGTATCTCACCGAGGAAGAAATCACCGACCTGTTCGCGATCACCTATCAGTTGACCTCGATCTTGACCATCAAGAACGTGGAGGCGCAGCTCGCCACCCTCTCGAACCGGGACGTTCTGATCGTCCCCGATCTGGGGGACATCAGCAGCACCGAATTCGAGCGCGCCGCCGAGGCCGTGCCCGCCGGACAGCGCGCCACCCTGGAGAAGCGCACGGCCCTCGCCGCCCTCGCGCTGCCCGAATCCGACTACGCTCGATACCTCGCCGCGCGCCCGCCGCGGCCGTCCGCCGATCTGCCGGTCGTGGGCTTCATCCGGGTCGAGAATCAATCGAAGCTCGGCGACCAGGTGCTCCGCCAGCGCATTCGCCTTCGAGAAGGCGAAGCCCTGAACACCGCGGAACTCGAAGCGGACATCGCGACGATCTACGGCCTCGGGCTGTTCGAGAGCGTGACCTACGAACTGGTGGAGGAAGACGGGCGGACGGGCGTGGTCGTCCAGGCCCGGGAGCGCGGCTGGGGTCCGAACTACCTGCAGTTCGGGCTGGAGATGAGCAGCGACTCGCGCGGCGAAAGCAGTTGGAATCTGGGTATTGCCTACCTGCTCACGGCCATCAACCCGCTGGGGGGCGAAATTCGCGCCGGGCTGCAAGTGGGTGAGGAGCCCGGATTGGCGATCGAGTGGTACCAGCCGCTGGATCTCTCATCCCGATGGTTCGTCCACCCCCGGTTCGGCCTCGGCAGGAACGTCGTCAGTGCATTCAGCCCGGACGGCAAGCAGGAATTGGCCAGTTACGAGGTGGACAGTTACCTGATCGACCTCGCCGTCGGACGCGATCTCGGCAGCTTCGGCGAAGGGCGGGTCGGCTATCGTTTCCGCAGCGGTGATATCGACCTGCGGCAAGGCGTCTTGTCTGCTCCGGAAGGCAGCTTCACCGACGCCATGCTTTACGGGCGGCTGACCGTCGACACGCTGGACAGGGCGAATTGGCCCACGCGAGGCCAATTGGGATTCATCGAATATGCCGCGGCGCGCGAGAGCCTGGGCGGCGACACGGACTTCGATCAGGCGTCGGCCGTTCTCACCCACTTTTCGACCTTCGGGTCCAATACGGTCGGCCTGCTGGGCAGGGTCAACGCGACGGTCGACGGCGCCGCACCCGTGCAGGACCGCTTCCGGCTCGGCGGATTCCTGCGCCTGTCCGGCTTCGCGCAGGACTCCCTGAGCGGCCAGCAGTCCGGTTTG
>CAYYOE010000275.1:0-4519 GCA_964473055.1 uncultured Rhodobacterales bacterium
GCCCCGGTGCGCTTCCAGCAGGATCGTGCCGCCGGGCGTCTCATAAACGCCGCGGGACTTCATGCCCACGAAGCGGTTTTCCACGAGGTCCAGCAGGCCGACGCCGTGCTTTGCGCCCAACTCGTTCAATCGGGTCAGCACCGTTGCGGGCGAGAGGCGTTCGCCGTTCACCGCTACTGCATCGCCGCGCTCGAACTCGACCTCGACCATCTCGGATGCGTCGGGCGCATCCTCGGGGCGTACCACGCGTTGCGCAACGTGATCCGGCGCCTCGTCGGCGGGGTTCTCCAGTGCCTTGCCTTCCGAGGACGTGTGCAACAGGTTCGCGTCCACCGAGAACGGCGCCTCGCCGCGCTTGTCCTTCGCGATCGGGATCTGGTTTTCCTCGGCGAAGGCAATCAGCCGGGTGCGGCTGGTCAGGTCCCATTCCCGCCAGGGCGCGATCACCCGCAGGCCGGGGTCGAGCGCGGCCACACCCAGTTCGAACCGCACCTGGTCGTTGCCCTTGCCGGTCGCCCCGTGGGCCACGGCATCAGCGCCGGTTTCCTGCGCGATCCGCACCAGATGCTGCGCGATCAAAGGCCGCGCGATGGAGGTGCCCAGCAGATAAAGACCCTCGTACACCGCGTTCGCCCGGAACATCGGGAACACGAAGTCGCGCACGAATTCCTCGCGCAGGTCGACGATGTGGATGTTCTCGGGCGCGATCCCCAGCAGGATCGCCTTCTGGCGCGCGGGCTCCAGCTCCTCGCCCTGGCCGAGGTCGGCGGTGAAGGTCACGACCTCGCAGCCATAGGTCGTCTGCAGCCACTTCAGGATGATCGAGGTGTCGAGCCCCCCCGAATAGGCCAACACCACCTTCTTCGGCGCGTCCATCTTGCCGCTTCCCCCGGTTCGTGAAACCCGCTGGCGTCTAGTCGGTTTCCGGGGGCCGGGCAAGGGCGCGAAGCCCTTGTGGAAAAGCACGCTCGATGCTGCTACGCCCACGCGATGGACACCACACGCGCGAATGATTTCCGCCACGGGGCAGAGGCCGCCACGGATGCCGTGCGCGCCCTGTTCGAGCCCACGCCCCTGCAGCGCAACGACCACCTGTCGGCGGAATATGGCGCCGACATCTGGCTGAAGCGCGAGGATCTGACGCCGGTGCGCAGCTACAAGCTGCGGGGTGCCTTCAACGCCATGCGCAAGGTGCGGGCGGCGGATCCCGGGCAGGGGCACTTTGTCTGCGCGAGCGCGGGCAACCACGCGCAGGGCGTGGCCTATGCCTGCCGCCATTTCGGCGTGCGCGGGACGATCTTCATGCCGGTGACGACGCCGCAGCAAAAGATCGCCAAGACGCGCACCTTTGGTGGGGACTCGATCGAGATCCGCCTGACCGGCGACTACTTCGACGATACGTTGCGCGCGGCGCAGGCCTTCTGCACAGCCGAGGGTGCGCACTTCCTGTCGCCCTTCGACGACGCGGACGTGATCGAGGGGCAGGCCAGCGTCGCGGTCGAGATGCTGACGCAACTGGGCCGCGCGCCGGACCTGCTGGTTGTGCCGGTCGGCGGCGGCGGACTTTCGGCAGGGATGACGGCCTATCTGGCGGCCATCGGCGCAGCGACCGAGGTGGTTTATGTGGAACCCGTGGGCGCGCCCAGCCTCGCCGCCGCGCTGGCCGTCGGCGCGCCTCAGACCCTACAGCGCATCGACAGCTTCGTGGATGGTGCAGCCGTGGCGAGGATCGGCGCGCGGCCCTTCGAGATCCTGCGCAGCGTCCGCCACCGCGACGTGATGACCGTGTCCGAGGACCGGCTGTGCACCACGATCCTGTCGATGCTGAACGTGGAAGGCATCGTGCTGGAACCCGCTGGTGCGCTGTCGGTCGATGCGCTGAAGGATCTGAAAGACCGGATCGCCGGACGCACGGTCGTCTGCGTGACCACGGGGGGCAACTTCGATTTCGAACGTCTGCCCGAGGTCAAGGAACGCGCCCAACGCGCGGCGGGCCTGAAGAAGTACTTCATCCTGCGCCTGCCCCAGCGCCCGGGTGCCCTGCGGGATTTCCTGCTGACGCTCGGCCCCGACGACGACATCGCGCGGTTCGAATACCTGAAGAAGTCGAACCGGAACTTCGGGTCGGTCCTCCTGGGGATCGAGACCACCGACCCGGCGAACTTTCCGGCGCTGTTCGCCCGGATGGAGGCGGGCGGCTTCGCCTTCCGCGACATCACCGCAGACGAGGTATTGGCCGAGTTCCTGGTCTGATCACACCCGTCAGGCTGCGTTTCGCAGTCGGCTCACGAATCCCGCGCGGGAATCGGCGTAGGTTTCCGCAATCAGGGCGCGGTCGATCGTGTCGGCCTTGCCGCCAATGACGGCGGATTCGGCCGCGGCGCACAGGCGGGCCAGGCCATCGAAACCAATGTTCAGGCAACTGCCCTTGAGCGAGTGGAAGGCATCCGGGGTCAACCCGGCAACCGGCGCGGACATGATCGCGTCGATCGCCTCTTCCAGTTCGGCAAGGAACAGATCGACGATCTCTGCCAGATCCTCATCGCCAACTTCCTGGCGCAGTTCTTCATATCGCTCCCAGCGAATCATCTGACCAACCTCGCGCGTTCCTTGCTCGCAGGTTGCCCCGGCACACTTAACCGCGCGTAACCGCGCGCAAGAACATCGAATTCTAGGTTTAGGCCCGGCTTAACCCGCGCCCGCGAAAGTCGGCCCCGGGTGAGCAAGGGGCAGGGCTGTGGCAGCGCGCACGGCAGTTCAGGAAATCCGGCACGCGGCGCGACAGGCTTTTCGCCCGCGCCGCGCCCTGGTGGCCGACGACAGCCCGGCGCATCGACGTCTGCTTGCGACGCAATTGACGCGGATGGGATTTGAAGTGGCCGAGGCCGATGACGGGACGGCAGGGCTGGACCTGTTCCTGACCACGCGTTTCGACATCGTCATCAGCGACTGGGTGATGCCGGGTCTGGACGGGATCGGGTTCTGCCAGGCGGTGCGCGCCCGGCAGTCGGAAGACTACTGCTACTTCATCCTGCTCACGTCGAAATCCGGAAAAGAGGACGTGGCCCGCGGCCTCGATGTGGGGGCCGACGACTTCCTGTCGAAACCCGTCAGTCCGACCGAGTTCCGCGCCCGGATCGCCGCCGGCATCCGCATCGTCGAGATGCAACGCGAACTGGCCGACAAGAGCCGCGCCATGGCGGCGGCGCTGGACACTCTGCAGTCGGTCTACGATGCGCTGGACCGCGACCTGATCGAGGCGCGCAAGCTGCAGATGACGCTTGCCCGCGACCGGGCGCGCGACTTCGGCGCAGGGCGGATCGCCACCCTGCTGCGACCGTCGGGCCGGGTGGGCGGCGATCTCGTGGGCTACTTTTCGGTCAACGCGCGCAGGCTGGGCTTCTATTCGATCGACGTGTCGGGGCATGGCGTCACGTCGGCGATGCTGGCGGCACGGCTGGCGGGCATCCTGACCTCGGTCACGCCCGAATCGAACATCGCCCTGTCCCTGTCAGGTCGGAACCGGGCCGATCCCTGGCCGCCCGAAGTTGCGGTGGCGCGGTTGAACCGGTTGCTGATCGACGACATCGGGACCGACCAGTATCTGACCTGCGTCTATGCCGAGACCGACCTCAAGACCGGCAAGGTGGCGCTGGTTCAGGCCGGGCACCCGCATCCCTACCTGATCCGCGCCGACGGCCGTGTGGAACGCGTGGGCGAGGGGGGGTTGCCCGTGGGACTTATCTCCGATGCGCGCTATTCCCGGATCGAGCTTCACATGCACCCCGGGGATCGCCTGTTGCTGGTGTCGGACGGATTGACCGAGGCAACCGACGGGCATGGCAACGAACTGGGCGAGGACGCGGTCATCGGTCTGGCGGCAGCCCAGCGCGATCTGCCGGTCGACGCCATGCTGGAGGCGCTGGTCTGGACCCTGGCCGAGAAAAGCGGCGCGACCGAGTTCGCCGATGATGTTTCGGCCGTGGCCTACGAATTCACCGGAGGCGAGATCATCGAGGAACTGATGCCAGGCGCCTGACAAATTCGGCGTCGCCCGTGTTCGTCAGGACCCCGGCCGCATCCGTCAAGGGCACCCAGAGGGCGCTGTGCCCGGCCTCTACCGGGGGGCCCATCGCATAGGCGGGCCGCGCGAGGTAGATCTGGCACAGCTTCTCCGCCCACAGATCGTATTCCGGCATGTAGGTGAAGCGCCTGTACAGGCCCATTCGCCGAAGGGAACCGATTCGCCAGCCGGTTTCTTCCCACACCTCGCGATGCAGGGCACGCTGCGGACTTTCGCCCGGGTCGATACCGCCTCCGGGCAGCTGGAACTCGGGCTCGGGCTCCATCTGGTGGGTCAGCAGCACGTCGCCCGCACGCACCAGCACGGCATAGACCCCGGGCCGTGCCCGATACCGCCGCGCAGGGTCTGCCCGTTCGCCATACCGACGGTTCATGCCTGCCCTGCCATATGCGACTGCCCCTTCCGGCCCGTTCCCCCCGGGCTATATACTGCGTC
>CAYYOE010000276.1:0-4503 GCA_964473055.1 uncultured Rhodobacterales bacterium
CCTCGCGCATGTCGGACCGGTAGGCGCCGATCAGGTCGATGTGCTGGCCGGGGCGAAGCCAGTCGCCCCGCAGCACGGGGTCCGTCGTCATGGTGGCGCAGGTGATGATGTCGGCCTGTTGCACGGCATCGGGCAGGTCACGCACCACGGTTGCGCCGGGGTGGCGTGTGGCCAGCGCCTGCGCGCGGGTGGGGGTGCGGTTCCAGACCAGAAAGCGCGCGGCGGGGAAGGCGCTGCGATAGGCTTCTACCAGTGAATGGGCGACAGTGCCCGCGCCGATCACAAGGATGGTATTCACCCGCGGCGGGGCAAGCAGGGTCGCCGCCAGCAGGCTGTCGCCCGCCGTCTTCCATTTCGTGACCAGGTGAAAATCGATGATCGCCTGGAGCGTGCCGTCGAGGTCGGAATACAATGTCACGGCCCCGTTCACCGTGGGCCGGTCATTGGCGGGGTTGCCGGGGAAGATCGTCGCGGCCTTGACCGCGATTCCCAGCCCGTCGATCCAGGCCGACCGCGTCAGCAGCGTGTCGGGGTCGCGGCGCAGGAAGGTGTCACCGATCTTGGCCCGGGGCAGGCTGTGTCCGTCGGTCAGTGCGCGCGTCAGGCCCGACCAGGTGAGGACCGATTCGCCTTGTGCGAAGGAGATGACGGTGGGGCTGGCGGTCATGGTGCCTCCTTGGGCGCATCCCTTCGGGCGGCGACAACGGCAGTGTCGAGCGCGGACAGGAAACGCGACCGGTCGGCGCGTGTAAAGCCGCGGCCCGACCCCTGCCGGAACGGGTCGGCGGCGCGCAGATCGGCCATCAGGTCGCGCGTGGCCAGCACGTTGCCGATGTTGGCGGCGGTCAGCGCCTCGCCGTTCGGTTTCAGCACCCGCGCCCCCTTGGCGACGCAGGCAGAGGCCAGCGGAATGTCGGCGGTCACGACCACGTCGCCCGTGCCGGCATGGTCGGCAATCCATTTGTCGGCCACGTCGGGGCCCTGTTCCACATAGACCATGCGTACCAGCGGGTTCGTCGACGGGCGCAGGCCGCCGTTCGAGACCAGGATCAGGGGCATGCGGTGGCGGGTGGCGACCCGCTCGGCCTCGTCCTTCACCGGGCAGGCGTCGGCGTCGATGTAGATCGCCATGCGCTAGAGCCCCGCCACGAGGCCCAGGACAATGGGCAGGGTGACGACGGACAGCGCGGTTGTCACAAGAATGGCGGTTGAAACGCGCTGCGGCGCGACGCCGTAGTGGCTGGCCAGCATGTAGACGTTGCCGGCGACGGGCAGCGCGGCGGCGGCGATCATCACCGCGGCCATATGTGGCTGAACGGGCCAGAGGATCAGCGCGGTGACGGCGCAGGCGGCGGGGTGGACCACCAGCTTCAGCCCTGCAATCCAGCTGGCCACCGACAGCCGCGCGGCGGATTTGCCCGCCAGCGAGGCGCCGATGGCGAACAGCGCGCCGGGCGTGGCGGCGGCGCCGAGGATCGTCAGGAAGTTCTCCATCGGGGTGGGGATGGCCCAGCCCGCGGCGGACCAGGCAAAGCCGAGAACGGTCGAGACGATCATCGGGTTCTTGACGATTCCAAGGCCGACGACGGACAGCGTGCGCAGCCGCACCCGCCCCTCGCGCGAGCCGGTCACGAGGATCACCACCAGCGACGAGAACACCAGAAGATCCACCACCAGCATCTGCATGATGCCCAGGATCGCCCGGTCGCCCATCAGCACCACCAGCATCGGCAGGCCGAGAAAGCCGATGTTGCCGATCACGGCGCACTGGGCCTCGAAGGCGGCTTCGGGGACGGAGACACGGCGCAGCACGGCGACGGCGGTGGCGATCAGGTAGACCGCGACGGTGGCGACCAGGTAGGCCAGCAGGAAATCGGGGTCGAACACGTCCGAGAAGCGCAGGTTCGCGGCAAAGCGGAACAGCATCGCCGACAGCGCGAAGAAGAACACGAACTTGGTCAGGTAGGCCGTGGCTTCGGGTGTGAAGAAGCCGATGCGCCCGGCGAAATAGCCCAGGCCCACGATCAGGAAGAACGGCAGTGTTTCAAGGAAAATAGCCAGCACACCGGGGGATTAGCACGGAGGCTGCGCGGACTCCACACGAGAACAAAACAGGAATATACGGGGTGGCATGGTTGCCGAGCTTTGGGTCACGACGAACTTCACCTTCCTCACCGGGGCGTCCCACCCCGAGGAGATGGTGGACCGCGCCGCGCTGATGGGGCTGGCGGCGGTGGCGGTGGCGGATGTGAACTCGGTCGCGGGCGTGGTGCGGGCGCACGCGGCGCTGCGCGAGGTGGCCCGCGTGGTGCGGCTGGCGGGTGAGTGCGACCTGATCGGGCCGCCTGCGCCTGCGGGGGCGGTGGCGGCGCCCTCGGCTGCGGTGCGCCATGTGCCGCAACTGATCCCCGGGGCGCGGCTGGTGCTGGAGGACGGGTTTTCCGCGGTGGCCCTGCCGCGCGACCGGGCGGCCTGGGGGCGGCTCAGCCGGATGCTGTCGGTCGGGCGGCTTCGGGCCCAGAAAGGGTCTTGTTCGCTGGATCTGGACGACCTTCTGGCGTGGGGCGAGGGGATCGAGCTGTTGCTGATCCCGGGGCGCGGGGCCGATTGGCTGGCGCAGGCGGGCCGCGTGGTGGCGGCGTTTCCGGGGCAGGTGTCGGTGGTGATGGCGCCGCGCTATGACGGGCAGGACGCGCGGCGGTTCGCGCGCGTCGCGGCGCTGGCGCGGCAGTTGGGGGTGTCGGCCGTCGCCTCGGCCGCGCCGATGATGCACCGCGCGTCGCGGCGGCGGCTGGCCGATGTGCTGACGGCGATCCGCACCGGTGTGCCGGTGGACCGGCTGGGGCGGGCCGCGCTGGCCAATGCCGAGGCGCGGTTGCGGGCGCCGTCCGAGATGGCGCGCATCTTCGCGGACTACCCCGATGCGCTGGAGCAGACCCTTGCGGTGGCGTCGCGCTGCACCTTCTCGCTGGATCAGTTGCGCTATGAATACCCGTCCGAGGTGGTGGGCGGCGAGGCGCCGCGCGACCGGCTGGCGCGACTGACGGCCGAGGGGCTGGCCTGGCGTTACCCCGGCGGCGTGCCGGACCGGGTGCGCGCCATGGCGGCCCACGAGCTGACGCTGATCGGCAAGCTGCGCTACGAGCCCTATTTCCTGACGGTGCACGACGTGGTGGCCTTTGCCCGGTCGCGCGGCATCCTGTGCCAGGGGCGGGGGTCGGCGGCCAATTCGGTCGTCTGCTATGCGCTGGGGGTGACGTCCGTCAGCCCCGAGATCGGCACGATGGTGTTCGAACGCTTCGTGTCCGAGGCGCGGAACGAACCTCCCGACATCGACGTGGATTTCGAGCACGAGCGCCGCGAGGAGGTGATCCAGCACATCTATGACCGCTACGGGCGGCACCGGGCGGGGCTGTGCGCGACGGTCATCCACTATCGCGGCAAGCGCGCGATCCGCGAGGTCGGCCGCGCGCTGGGCCTGACCGAGGATACGCTGGCCGCCATGTCGTCGCAGCTGTGGGGGTTCTATGCGACGAGCGGGCTCGAGGATCATCGCCTGCGCGAGATCGGGCTTGATCCCGGCGATCCCCGGCTGCGGCAGGCGCTGGCGCTGATCCGGGAAATCCAGGGCTTTCCGCGGCACCTGTCGCAGCATGTGGGGGGCTTCGTCATCACCGAGGGGCGGCTGGACGAACTCGTGCCCGTGGAAAACGCGACGATGGAGGGGCGCACCGTCATCCCCTGGGACAAGGACGACATCGACACGCTGGGCATCCTGAAGGTCGACGTGCTGGCGCTGGGGATGCTGACCTGCATCCGCAAGGCGTTCGATCTGGTGGCGCTGCACCACCGGCAGACCCATACGCTGGCCACGCTGCCGCCCGATGACGGGCCGACCTACGACATGCTGTGCCGGGCGGATTCGCTTGGCGTGTTCCAGGTGGAAAGCCGCGCGCAGATGAACTTCCTGCCGCGGATGCGGCCGCGCAAGTTCTACGACCTGGTGATCCAGGTGGCGATCATCCGGCCCGGGCCGATCCAGGGCGACATGGTCCACCCCTATCTGCGGCGGCGCAACGGCGAGGAGCAGGTGAGCTTTCCGTCCGACGAACTCGGCCGCGTGCTGGGCAAGACGCTGGGCGTGCCGCTATTCCAGGAACAGGCGATGCAGATCGCCATCGTGGGGGCGGGGTTCAGCCCGGAGGAGGCGGATCGCCTGCGCCGGGCGCTGGCGACGTTCAAGAAGCACGGCAACGTGACCGAATTCCGCGACCGGTTCCTGCGCGGGATGGCGGCCAAGGGGTATGCGCGCGACTTCGCCGAGCGGTGCTTTGCCCAGATCGAGGGGTTCGGCAGCTACGGCTTTCCCGAATCGCACGCGGCGAGTTTCGCGCTTCTGGTCTATGCCTCGGCCTGGCTGAAGCGGCACCATCCCGGCATCTTCGCCTGTGCGCTGCTGAACGCCCAACCCATGGGGTTCTACGCGCCCGCGCAGATCGTGCG
>CAYYOE010000277.1:0-4212 GCA_964473055.1 uncultured Rhodobacterales bacterium
ACGGGGGGCAAGTCGATCCCGAAGATGGGGGCGACGGGGTTCGGCCATGATCTTGCGCGCCAGTTCGGGCTGGCGGTGACCGATACCCGGCCCGGGCTGGTACCGCTGACCTTTGGCGGCGCGGTGCTGGACAAGTTGAAGGCGCTCGCCGGGGTGGCCGTGCCTGCCCGGGTGTCGGCCGGGGGCATCGGGTTCGACGAGGCGCTGCTGTTCACCCATCGCGGCCTGTCCGGTCCGGCGGTCCTGCAGGTGTCGTCCTACTGGCGCGAGGGGCAGCCGGTGGCGGTGGACCTGTTGCCGGGGTGCGATGCCATGGATTGGCTGCGGACCGCGCGCGCCGCGCAGGGGCGGCGCGGCGTGGCCGGCGCACTGGGCGAAGTGCTGCCGGCGCGGCTGGCGGCGGATGTGGCGGCGCGCGCGGGACTGCAGGGCAATCTGGCAGACCAGTCGGACGCGCGACTGGCGGGGCTGGCGGCGGCGCTGTCGGACTGGCGACTGGTCCCGGTCGGCACCGAAGGCTACCGGACCGCCGAGGTGACGCTGGGTGGCGTGGACACGCGGGGGCTGGACGCCCGCACGATGGAAGCGCGGGGGGTGCCGGGCCTGTTCTTCATCGGCGAAGTTGTGGACGTATCCGGCTGGCTTGGCGGCTACAACTTTCAGTGGGCCTGGGCGAGCGGGTTCGCCTGCGCAGAGGCGCTGGCCGGGCGGCGCGCGATTTGAACGTCAGTCCCGCTCGGCAGGAAAGGCC
The DNA here is from genome assembly GCA_964473055.1 of uncultured Rhodobacterales bacterium. GTDB lineage: Bacteria > Pseudomonadota > Alphaproteobacteria > Rhodobacterales > Rhodobacteraceae > UBA996. Next base: position 752 of record CAYYOE010000277.1, read on the forward strand.
GCGCGCGCCAGCATCAGGCGCGAAACCGCAGTGATCAGGCAGACCACGCCGAAGCCCCAGGCAATCCAGGGGAAGGCCGCCGGAAACAGGCACATGGCGGTGAAGACGGCGATGGTCTCGGTGCCTTCGGCAAGCCCACCGGTGAAATACAGCGTCTTGGCGCCGTGGCGCTGGCTGGTCAGCTTGCGGCGTTCCGCCAGCACCGCATAGCCCAGGAAGGTCGCCGCGTTGATGTAGAAGGCCACGAGCAGGAACGCACCCGCTACCCCGTTCGCACCGGGGTCGAGCACGACAAAGGCCAGCGGAACGGCCCCGTAGAAGGCCACGTCGCAGGCGAAGTCGAGCGTGCCGCCGAAGTCGGTCTTGCGGGTCGCGCGCGCCACCGCGCCGTCGAGGCCGTCGAGAAAGCGCGAAAGAAACAGGGGCAGGAGGGCGAGCAGCGTCAGGCCCAGTGCGATGAGGCCCGCTGCGGCAAGGCCCATCACCAGCCCCACCAGCGTTATCTGGTTGGCCGTCAGGCCCGAACGCGCGACCCGGCGCCCGAGCGCATTCAGGGGTGGGTCGATCAGTGGGCGCAGGGCGGCGTCGAACATCGGGATCTCCGGAACATGATCGTCCCTGCCCTGACTGGTAGTGCGCTGGCAAGCGACGAGTCGCATCGCTCGCGCCCTTGTGCGTTCGTCGCGGGAATCGTTACATCGGCCCCTGACCGCGCGGAGGACCCCATGAAGATCGCCACATTCAACGTGAACGGCATCAAGGCGCGGCTGCCGCAACTGCTGGCCTGGCTGGAACGGTCGAAGCCCGACGTGGCCTTGTTGCAGGAGATCAAGTCGGTGGACGAGGGGTTTCCGCGCGAGGCGATCGAAGGGGCGGGCTACTCCGTGGCGACGCATGGCCAGAAGGGGTTCAATGGCGTGGCGATCCTGTCGCGGCTGCCGGTCGAGGATGTGGTGCGCGGACTGCCGGGCGACGACAGCGACGAGCAGGCGCGCTGGATCGAGGCGACGGTGGTAGGGGCGCGGGCGGTGCGGGTCTGCGGGCTGTACCTGCCGAACGGCAACCCCACGCCGGGGCCCAAGTTCGATTACAAGCTGGCGTGGCTGGACCGGTTGCGCGCGCGTGCCGCCGATCTGCTGGCGACGGAAGAGCCGGTTGTGATGGGCGGCGACTACAACGTGATCCCGCAGGCCGAGGACGCCGCGCGGCCCGAGGCCTGGCGCGAGGATGCGCTGTTCCGGCCCGACACGCGGGCGGCGTTCCGGCGGCTCGTGCACCAGGGCTGGACCGAGGCGTTCCGCACCCGGGTGACGGGGCCGGGGCACTACAGCTTCTGGGACTATCAGGCCGGGGCCTGGGACCGCAACGACGGCATCAGGATCGACCACTTGCTGCTGTCGCCGCAGGCCGCCGATCTGCTGACGGATGTGGGCATCGACCGCGACGAACGGGGGCGGGACAAGCCGTCCGACCATGTGCCTGTCTGGGTGGATCTGGAGGCCTGAGGGGGCGGGGCATTGGAGCAGCGTGTCCTTCTTGGAGGCGCACCGCAGTGCTGGCTTCGTCCGACATGCCCGGTGCTTTACAGTGGCCTGACGACTAAGGCACATCGCCAAGAAGATAGCGGGGACCTTTCCCATTTCTGGCAGCCCGGTCCTGTGGGTTGCAGAGCGCACAGCGGTCCAGCGATAGACATCCGCAGCCGATACAGCCGTCAAGCGTGTCGGACAGCTTCTGTAATGCACTGATCCGCAACGCGATTTCAGCCCGGAAGCCGGTGGAAATCCGTTCCCAGTCCTGTCGATCCGGGGCGCGGCCGGCCGGAAGTGTGGACAAATGTTGCGCAATCTCAGCCAAGGAGAAGCCCAAGCGCTGTGCAATCACCGCAAACGAGATCCGCCGCAGGTCGGCCCTGCCATAGCGCCGGTGGCCGCCCTGATTGCGCAGCGGCCGGACGATGCCATGTGTCTCGTAGAACCGGATGGCCGAGACGGCAAGGCCGGACCGGGCGGCCAGCTCGCCTATGGCAAAGCCTTGAAGCATGGCGAATTTTCTCCTTGACCTAAAGTTAACTTGAGAAATTACACAGGAGGTTGTCCAAGGCAAGCCAGGTCGGCGTGCCCCGAAACAGGAACCGACAGGAGGTTGAAATGGCACATCTGGAACATGTGAACGTCACGGTCGCAGACCCGGACGCGACTGCTGCGATACTGTGCAGACTGTTCGACTGGAAAGTGCGTTGGTCCGGCCCTGGCATGACAACCGGCAGAACAGTCCACGTGGGTGACAACACATCCTATGTGGCCCTGTTCAGCTATGGCAGCCCGGATCAACCGCGGCAGGAGAGCTACAGGACGTGCGGCGGTCTGAACCACATAGCGGTCGTGGTCGAAGACCTTGACGCGACCGAAGCTCGGGTCAAGGCCGCCGGATTCCAGCCCGGCGAAGTTCAGGACTACGAGCCGGGTCGCAGATTCTACTTTGTCGAGGGGAATGGCATCGAGATCGAAGTGGTGGAGTATCCCTAGAGAACGGCACTGGTCAGGCTGGCAAAGTGCGCCATGACGGCGCGGGACACCGACGGTCCTGAACGACAATAGCCGTGACGCAGTCCATCGCTTTGGGCAGTCTGGCTACGTTCTTGCAGCGAGGCCGGACTGAAGCAACCAGTCTGCGGCAACGACGCCCCCTGTGCCCCTTTTGACACCTCCCCCGGCACCCCGCCCTGATCAACCGCCCGGATCAACCGCCCTGCCGGCCATCCGATACCCCCGGTCGCGATGACCGGACCACGGCCTGATCCAGCTGGCCACCGTCCCCTGCCCTGCCCCGACCCTACTGCGCCGGGACGACGCGTCCCCAGAGATCGTAGTCCCCGGCCTCGTCCACCTCGACGGTGACCAGATCGCCGGGGGCCAGACCCTCGAACCCGTCGTCGATGAACAGGTTGCCGTCGATTTCCGGCGCGTCGCCCCGGGTGCGACAGGTGGCGCCCTCGGCGTCCACGGTGTCGACCAGCACCTGCATCCGCTGGCCGACCCTAGCCGCCAGACGCGCGGCGCTGATGGCTTGGGCCTTTTCCATGAAGCGGGCGTAGCGGTCCTGCTTGACGTCCTCGGGCACATGGCCGTCCAGCGCGTTTGACCGTGCGCCGGGGACGTTTTCGTAGGTGAAGGCGCCCACCCGGTCGAGTTGGGCGTCATCGAGCCAGTCGAGCAGCGTCTGGAATTCATCCTCGGTCTCGCCGGGATAGCCGACGATGAAGGTGGAGCGCAGCACGAGGTCGGGGCAGATGGCGCGCCAGGATGCGATTTCGTCCAGCGTGCGGGCAGAGGCCGCGGGGCGGGCCATCCGCTTCAGGGTGTCAGGGTGGGCATGCTGGAACGGCACGTCGAGGTAGGGCAGGACCAGGCCGCCCGTTTCAGAGTGGGCCGCCATCAGCGGGATCAGGTCGCGCACAT
>CAYYOE010000277.1:4222-4449 GCA_964473055.1 uncultured Rhodobacterales bacterium
GGGATAGGGGTAGACGTAGTGCAGCCGCACCCAGGCGCCGAGCGAGCCGAGGTCCCGTGCCAGGGGGACAATGGGAAACTTCGCCTCGCGGCCCTTCCAGTCGGTGCCATAGGCGGAGGTGTCCTGGGAGATGACCAGAAGCTCCTTCACCCCCGCCGCCACCAGCTTTTCGGCCTCGCGTATCACCGCAGCGTGGGGGCGGCTGACCAGGCGGCCGCGCATGTCGG
>CAYYOE010000278.1:0-4393 GCA_964473055.1 uncultured Rhodobacterales bacterium
ATCAACGACCGGCTGCGCCGTGCCGCCGCGCCGCGCGGCTGATCCGTCAGGCGCGCCCGGCGGCGGCGGACAGCAGCAGCGGGTCGATCCCGAGCGAGCGCAGCGCGGCATCCCACTTCCGGGAATCGTCGGACGAGAACACCAGCGCCTCGGACGCATCGACCACCAGCCACCCGTTCTGCGCGATCTCGTCCTCGACCTGTCCGGGTCCCCATCCCGCATAGCCCAGCATCAGCATGGCGCGGGAGGGGCCTGTGCCTTGCGCGATGTGGTCCAGGATGTCGAGCGTGGCCGTCATCCCGAACCGATCGCAGACCTTCAGGGTGGAACTGTTGGCGCCATAGTCGCCCGTGTGCAGCACAAAGCCGCGGCCATGTTCGACCGGTCCTCCAAAATGCACGACCCGATCCTTCGAGCCGGGCCCCGCCGCGATCTCGAGCTGGCCGAGTAGCGCGTCCATGGTGACCCCCGGGGTGGGCTTGTTCACGATCAGGCCCATGCTGCCCTCGGGCGAATGCGCGCACATGAACACCACGCTTCGCTCGAATCGTGGATCGCCCATGCCTGGCATGGCAACCAGCAGCCGCCCTGTGAGGTCCAGCACAGGGGTAGGTCCCGCGATGGGATCGGTCGGGTTCTGATTCATGGCTTCGGGCATACCCCAGCTTGTGCGCAAGCGAAGCGGGGTGCAAGCCGGGTTCGGATTCGGGCAACCAATGTCGCCGGAACGTGATTTCCCCCTTCCCGCCCAGATGGGTATGCGGGTCCCATGACAGTCCGTGCCACGTTTTGCGCGCTTCTCGCTTGTCTCGGCCTTGCCACGGCGGCAATTGCGCCGGCCGGCCTTGCTCGGGCCGAACCGGTCAACGCCCTGGCCGGTCAGGGTGCGGCGCTTCCGGGCGGGGCGGGCAGTGTCGGCCTCTTGCCGGGCTGGCGCGAGCCGGGCGGGCGGCACATGGCGGGACTTGCCGTCACCCTTGCCCCCGGCTGGAAGACCTACTGGCGTGCCCCCGGAGAGGCCGGGATCCCGCCCGAATTCGACTGGACGGGATCGCGGAACGTCGCGCGGGTGGCCCTGCACTGGCCGCGACCGATCGTCTTCGACCAGGCCGGAATCACCAGCATCGGCTACGCGGACGAGATGATCCTGCCGCTGGAGATCGTCCCGAGCGACCCGTCCGCGCCCATCGACCTGAACGGGGAAGTCACCCTGGGTGTCTGTCGCGACATCTGCATTCCGGTTTCGGCCCGGTTCTCGCTGCGGCTGGACCCGGCGGGAGCGGCCGATCCGCGGATCCGGGGTGCGTTGGACCGTCGGCCCGAACGACTCCGCGGGCAGGTGACGTGCGAGGTCGCAGTGATCAGCGACGGATTGCGGCTGACGGCGGCCTTGCCGACCGACTGGGACGGCGTCGAGGCCTTGGTGGTCGAGCATCCCGACCCGCATGTCTGGGTGTCGCAGGCCGAAGTGTCGCGCGAGGGCCGGCAGGTTGCGGCCGCGGTGGACATGGTTCCGCCGTCCGGGGCGGCTTTCGCACTGGACCGGTCCACACTGCGCTTCACGATGATCGCGGGCGACCGCGTCGGCGAGACCATGGGCTGCACCGGCAACTAGGGCAGGCAGGGGCTCTGCCCCTCTGGCCGCCCCGCTGGGGCGCCCATTCACCCCGGGATACTTGGACCACGTCGAAGTGCCGCGGCGGGCGTGGTCTGCCGTCAGGTGGCATCGGTCCGGTCGCGGCGGGCCAACCAGGCGGCCCAGAGGTCGGGCCTGCGTTCGGCCGTCAGCCGTTCCGACTGCGCGCGGCGCCATCGGGAAACGGCGCCATGGTCGCCCGAGGTCAGGACCTCGGGGATCGGGCGGTCTTCCCACAGGGCAGGCCGGGTGAACTGCGGGTGTTCCAGAAGGCCGTCCGAAAAGCTCTCCTCCTCGACCGAGGCGGCATTGCCGAGGACGCCGGGCAACAGTCGCACCGCGGCGTCGATCACTGCCTGGGCCGCGATCTCGCCGCCCGACAGGACAAAGTCGCCGAGCGACACTTCCTCGATCCCGCGGGCGTCGAGCACCCGCTGGTCCACGCCTTCGAAGCGGCCGCAGAGAAAGGTAGCGCCCTGTCCCCGTGCCAGCCGGCGGGCGCGGTCCTGGGTGAACGGTCGGCCGCGGGGCGACAGGTAGATCACCGGCCAAAGGGCGCGGTCGGCGGCCGTGCCCGCGGAAGCGGCATCCAGTGCACGCGCCACGACATCGGCCCGCAGCACCATGCCGGCGCCGCCCCCCGCGGGCGAATCGTCGACATTGCGGTGACGGCCCTCGCCGAAGGGGCGCAGGTCGATGGGGGATAGCCGCCAGCGACCTTCGGCCAGCGCCCGGCCGGTCAGCGACAGGCCCAGCGTGCCGGGGAACGCTTCGGGGAACAGGGTGATCACCCGCGCTTCCCAGATCCCGGCCACGTCGGGGATGTCGGGCATCAGGTCGCGGGGTTGCGCCATGGGGCGCACGGCAATGCGGCCGTGCGAACGCGGGGGTCTGTCAGCCATGCCCGCGCGGATACGCCGGATCGGAGGAAAATGGAACTGCCTGCGATGCCACGGCATTGCCCCGGAAGGGCGCAAGTCGCGTCACAGTCCCGTGCCACGGCTGGGGGGAATTTCACCGTGCAGGCAACCCGCCATGTTCAACGATACCCCGATTTTCCAGTTCCGCGGCCCCTGGGGCGTTCCCGTCCAGATCGGCGGAACCCTGGTGTTCCTGATGCTGCTGTTCGTGTCGTTCACCGGAACGTCGCGCGACCTGACGTACGACCTGGTGTTCTTCGCCATGGTTGTCGGATCGATCTTCCTGCATGAAATGGGGCACGCTTGGGGCTGTCTGATCCAGGGCGTGCCGGTGCGCCGGGTGATGATCTATGGCGGTGGCGGGTTCTGCGAGCACGCCCGCTCGACCTCGGCGCGCGAGGACGAACTGATCGTGGCGATGGGCCCGATCGTCAACGCTGTCCTCTGGGCGGTGAGTTCGCTTGTCGCCCCCCATGTTGCCGATCCCAACCTGTACTGGGCGCTCATGTCACTCGCCTGGATCAACGGCGTGCTTCTGGTTCTCAACCTCGTGCCCGTGATGCCGCTGGATGGCGGGCGTCTGTTCCATCTGCTTCTGCGCCGACTGATGCCCGCACCCATGGCGGCGCGCCTGGCGGGCGGGGTCGGGCTGGTGATGGCGGTCTTGTGGATCCCGGCGATGCTGGGATGTTTTCTGCTCTACGGCATGATGCTGCTGTTCATCCCGCCGATCCTGGTCCATTGGCGGATGCTGCGGGGACAGCCCGCCTGACGCAGACAGCCGTGGTCCCTCAGTCGTCGTCGCCCCCTGTCCCCGGCAAGAGGCCCGGCGGCAGGTCGACGATCAGCCGGCTCGAGGCCAGGTCCACCGTGGGCACGACGGACAGGGTGAAGGGGATCAGGACCGGCGCCTTCAGCCCCGGACCCGCCACCTCGATCAGGTCGCCCGCGCCGTGGTCGTGGACGGCGCGGACAGTGCCAAGCGTCACGCCCCCGGTATCCAGCACCGCAAGGCCGATCAGGTCGGCGTGGTAGAATTCGTCGTCGGGCAGGGCAGGCAGGCGATCTCGGTCGACGTAGAGCCTCGTGCCCTTCAGCGCGTCGGCCTGCTCCTTTGTGGCCACGCCCGACAGCCGCGCGGCGAACCCGCCCTCGATGGGGCGGGTCAGGCGCAGGGTGAAGCTGCGCCCGCCATCCTCGGTCGCCAGTGGCGCGTAATCGGCGATGGCGGCGGGGTCGGCGCAGAAGCTTTTCAGCCGCACCTCGCCCTTCACGCCGAAGGCGCCCGCGATGGCGCCCACGCAGACCCGCGCCCCGGCCATGCCGGTTACTCGGCGGCTTCCGTCGCCTCGGCTGCCTTGGCTGCCTTGGCGGCGGCACGTTCCTGGGCGGCCTTGCCCGGAACGCCCTTCTTCAGGTTCGCACGTTCGGCCTTGGGGCGCAGGCCCGCGGCTTCCAGGAAGCGCGCCACGCGGTCGGTCGGCTGGGCGCCGTGCGACAGCCAGTGCTGCACGCGCTCCACGTCCATCTTGACGCGGTCCTCGCTGTCCTTGGGCAGGAGCGGGTTGTAGGTGCCCAGCTTCTCGATGAAGCGGCCATCGCGGGCCATGCGGCTGTCGGCGGCGACGATGGAATAGAACGGGCGCTTCTTGGAACCCCCGCGGGCGAGGCGGATCTTCATGGCCATGGGTCAGTCTCCTTTGGTCTGTTCGGCGTGTTGCTGGTGGTGGCGGATGACCTCCGAGATGATGAAGGTCAGGAACTTCTTGGCGAGTTCGGGGTCGAGGTCGGCCTCGCGCGAGAGCCATTCGAGCCGCTCGATCTGCTTGCCCTCGCG
>CAYYOE010000279.1:0-4377 GCA_964473055.1 uncultured Rhodobacterales bacterium
TTTGCAGCCAGGCGATGGTCTCGGCGTCGAGGTGGTTGGTCGGTTCGTCGAGGAGCAGCATGTCGGGCGCGTCGAGCAGCAGCTTGCAGAGGGCGACGCGGCGGCGTTCGCCGCCCGACAGGCTATCGACATCGGCGTCATCGGGCGGGCAGCGCAGCGCCTCCATCGCGATGTCGACCTGGGCGTCGAGATCCCAGAGGTTCTGGGCGTCGATCTGGTCCTGCAGGGCCGCCATCTCGTCGGCTGTTTCGTCGGAGTAGTTCATGGCGAGGTCGTTGTAACGCTCGAGGATGGCGCGCTTGGCGGCGACGCCTTCCATAACGTTGCCGCGGGCATCAAGAGCTGGGTCGAGCCAGGGTTCCTGCGGCAGGTAGCCGACGCGGATGCCCTCGGCCGCCCAGGCCTCGCCCGAGAAGTCGGTGTCGAGCCCGGCCATGATGCGCAGAAGCGTGGATTTCCCCGCGCCGTTGACGCCGACGACGCCGATCTTGACGCCGGGCAGGAAGTTCAGGCGCAGGTTCTCGAAGCACTTCTTGCCGCCGGGGTAGGCCTTGGACACGCCGTCCATGTGATAGACGTACTGATAGCTTGCCATGATCGGGTGCCTTCCTGGAATGCGGGGTTGCCGACCATGTAGCGGGAAGGCGGGTGGGGAGCAATGCGGCCCCGGACCGGCGGTGCCGGTCAGTTTCCGACCCGGTCGATTTCGGTGCCATCGGGCAGGTAGGTCAGCCACATGGCGCGCGCGGTTCCCTCGACCCTGATCGCAAGCACGGCGCCGCCGGGTGGCGGGCTGGCGCGGCGGAACCCGGCCGAAAAGATCAGCCGGCGCACCGTGCCGCCGTCGATTGCGGCATCGGTCCGGGCGCGGTCCATCAGGTTTGCGATCGTGTCGGCGTCGAAGGGGGCGAGCGCATCCATCGCGAACCAGCCGGGGTGCGCGCTGTCGTGTCGGTAGGGTGCCGAGACATGGCGGCGCAGTCCGGTGTGGTCAATCTCGAAGGCCTGGACGCGCGCGGGATCGTCGAGGCTCTGCATCCGGGCATCGACCATCTGCGGGACGACGGTGATCTCGGCCGCCTTGTGGCCGGGTGCGAAACTGTCGGCGATGAGGTCGAGCGCCGCGCGGGTGTTGAGGGGGGCCAGCCAGTCCTTGGGGGAAAGCTCGGATGGCGGTGGACGGACCCCGATCAGCGTCCCGTCGGGTCGCAGGAAAACGGCCCATGGGTCTGTCGGCAGGCCACCGAGTGGCCCTGTGCGACGGGCGGGATCGGCCAGCGTGACCTCCCAGACGAGGTCAGGTTCGCGAGTCCCGGTGACCGGCCGGTGGGCGGTGATCCGGTGCAGCGCCAGTTCCGGCCGTCCCGGGGCTGCCAGTGCCACGGCCCTGATCGCGGGCAACTGCGCGAAATCGAGGTCGTCGAAGGCGAAAACCGCCCCGCCCGGCGCGCCGAACCGCATCTCGGGGTGTTGCACGGGACTGGTGGTGTTCGCCAGCCCGTCCAGTGTCCATGTCAGTTGCGCGAGGAACCCCGCGCGTTCCGGATCATCGTAGGTGACACGAACGCCCTGCCGGTCGATCCGCACCTCGCGCAGCGCGCGCCAGTCGCCGAAGGTTGCGTCAAGTTCTGCGGTGGCCAGCGGCAGGTGCCAATCGTCCCGCAGCATGTCGAGCCCGCGGGCGCGGATCGTCTGGCCGAGGGTGGCACGGGTGATGCGGCCGGACGCATTGAAATAGACATGGGCGCTTTCGCGTGGGGTGGTCAGCCCCATGCCGATGGAAAGGTCGGGTCGTGCCGCGGCAAGGAGAGCGTTTGCCAGACGGATGGTCAGCGTGACCGACGTCACCGGGTCCTGCATCTGCGCGCGATCCTCGGCCGTGGCGACAAGCGCGGGCAGATCGTCGAGCGGCAGTCCGGCCGGGTCGAAGAACGCACCGGTGGCGCCCGACATGCCGGGCAGGCCGCGGACCGGGTGCGGGCCGGACACAACGTCGCGCGAGAACAGAAGGTTCCGGCGGCGTTCCCAGGTCCACTGATCGAGGTCGGTGGCCCGCGCCCCGCGCAGGATCGCGGTCATCCGGTCGCCGGATATCGTGATCTCCGCGGTGTCGGTGGCCGCCCCCGCCCGTTGCCGGATGGCGTCGAGTGCTGTCCGCGCGAGGCCCGGCTGGTCGATCAGCGGGCCGAGGCGGGGCCGGTCCTGTGCGGTAGGGGAGAGGACCGTCGCCAGCAGCATTGCAGCGGCCAGGATCAGGCGCAGGGGAAGGCGGACGTGACGCACGGTCGGACCTCCTGGTAGGGATCCCCTCGAGCCTAGCACATCCGCGTAATCTTGGGGCGCCGGCAATTTTCGGCGTGGGGTGCCGGTCAAAGGACCTTGACGAACCAGTGCCCGGCGTAGGGGTTGTCGTTGTAGCGCGGGATCTCGTGCCAGCCGGTCCGTCTGTAGAAGGCGATGGCCTCGATCAGGGAGACATGGGTGTCAAGGCGGGCGCTGGCGGCACCGAGGGCGCGGGCCTGATCTTCGGCTGCGGCCATGAGGCGGCGGGCAAGGCCGGTGCCGCGGGCTGTGGGGGCGACCCAGAGGCGCTTGATCTCGGCGGTGTCGGGGCCGTCGCGGGTGACGGCGGCGCAGCCCGTGGGCGTGCCGTCGGGAGAAATGGCGACGAGGAACGCGCCGAGGGGCGGCAGCCAGGGGTCAGGAGGCCCGGTGGGACCGGGGTCGAAGCCGCCGGGGAAGCGATGGTCGAGTTCGGCGAAATAGGCGGCGAGGCAGACGCGCGCGCTGGGGCTGTCGGGGTGGCAGGGGGTGATCGTGGCAGCGTGCATGCAGGATTTCTAGGGTGACAGCACGCGGGACGGAAGGGGAGAGGGGGTCGACGCGGGCGGTGCCCGCCCGCGACACCGATGTCTCGCCGCCCGCGCGGTGCGCGGGTCGGCTCGGCCTGCCTCCGGCGGGAGGTATTTGGGCAAGGGTGAGGGGAGGGATGCGCGCAGTCAGACAGCCGACTCGGGCAAGTGGTCTGGGGGAGCGCGTGGGGAGCCGTCGGGCAGGCTTTCGCGTCGGCAGGGCATGGGATAGGTCGTGGCCATCAGGAGTGCGGGGGGCGGGGCATCTTCGTGCGACCGGGGGCGGATATGGACCGGATGGGGCTGCCGCGCGCGCGGGCGGGAATGGCGGTGGGGCTGCTGGGGGGGTCGTTCGATCCGCCCCATGCGGGACATGCGCACATCACGCACGAGGCGATGAAGCGGTTCGGGCTGGACCGGGTGTGGTGGCTGGTATCACCGGGCAATCCGCTGAAGGCGCGTGGACCGGCGCCGATGGATATGCGGATCGCGGCGGCACGGAGGGTACTGGCCGATCCGCGGGTGATGGTGACGGATGTCGAGGCGCGGCTGGGCACGCGGGCGACGGTGGACACGCTGGGCGCGCTGATGCCGCTCTATCCGGGCGTTCGGTTCGTCTGGCTGATGGGGGCGGACAACCTCGCGGGGTTTCACCGGTGGGATCGGTGGGAGGATATCCTGCGGATGGTCCCCATGGGGGTGATCGCGCGGCCCGGCAGCCGGACAACCGCGCGCAACGCCCCTGCCGTGCAGCGGATCGAGCGGTTCCGCCTGCCGGTGGCGCAGGCGCGGCTGTTGCCGTGGGCCGACCCGCCCGCGTGGTGCTTCGTCAACGTGCCGATGGTGGCGATATCGTCGACCGAGCTGCGCCGGGCGGGGGCGTGGCCGGGGGGGTAGGGTGAAGCGACGAATCCTGCCTCTGTCTTGACGACAGTTCATCGGGAACTGGCGCACCAGAAGGACAAACACGACCTTTGCCCAGTCAAGTGAGGATGGTACCCATGGAACATGCAGCGATGGGCCGAACTCTCCCAAGAGACCCAGTTCAGGCAGCTTTCGGACCTGCCCTTTGCGCATGCGCGGGTGCAGCTAGGGTTGTTCCTTGCAGACGTGGCCGAGAACCTGCCCGGTGACGCTCGGCGCATGCTGCCCGGTTTCCACGACATCGCTGCATTTCAGGCATCGCAGGCTTTGGTCGACCACTTGGATACGCTCCACTTCGACCTGGAGGATGCGGGACGAATGACGGAGTCCGGCCACGCTTTCTCAGCGGCGCGCTTCGCCGCTGCCTGCCTGTGTCTGGCTGGCGCAACGACGCACGAGGACTTGATGGAGGCGGCTTACGAGGGGCGCCACGCGCTGATGGGAAGCAGCACGACGCTGGGTGACACGCCTGACTGATGCGCGCGTGCCGCGCCGCGCCCTACCGCAGCCGCGCCAGCGCGTCCCTTAGGTCGGCGGCAAGCCGTTCGCGTTCCTCGGGCGACAGGAAGGCGCCGAGTTCGACCTCGCGGTCGTGGCCCTT
>CAYYOE010000280.1:0-4365 GCA_964473055.1 uncultured Rhodobacterales bacterium
CTGCCCACACCGGAACAGGCGACCATCACCATCGACATGGACCCGCTGGAACACGGGCGCACTTTCCGCCCGACGGTTCCCCTGCTGGGCGACATCCGCGAGACGGTGACGGACCTGCATGCCGCCCTTGGGGGCAGCATGGCCGACGCGCGCCCCGACTGGATGGCCCGCATTGCCGAGGTCAAGGCCGCCGCCGACGCGGACCGCCAGGCCGAGATGGCGTCGAACCAGGTGCCCGTCCTGCCGCCCCGGATCATGGCCGAGATCGACCGGCGGCTGGGTGAGGACGATGTGGTGGTGTCGGACGCGTCCTTCGCGGCGGGTTGGATTTCCGGGTATATCCCGGCGCGCAAGGCCGGACGGCAGTTCCTGTTCGCGCGCGGGCAGGGAGGCCTGGGCTATTCGGTCCCGGGCGCCATCGGGGCGGCCACCATGCTGCCCAAGGGCGCGCGGATCGTTACCGTGGCGGGGGACGGCGCGTTTTCCTACACGATCGGCGAACTGGTGACGCAGGCGCAGTACAACCTGCCCATTGTCAACGTCGTCATCAACAACGGCAAGCTGGGCTGGATAAGCCTGTGGCAGGAGATCTTCTTCAAGAACCCGATCTCGTCCGACCTGGAAACCCAGGGCGTCGTGCCGGGTTATGCAGCGGCGGCGCAGGGCCTGGGGCTGAAGGGCATCTACGTCGAGAAACCCGACGAGATCGGCGCGGCGCTGGACGCGGCCTTTGCCCATGACGGGCCATCCGTGGTGGAAGTGCGCATCGACGACCGCGCGACACCGCTGCACGGGTTCAAGCGCCGGATGCGTGAGACCGAGGACAAGCCGCGCGCGCGGCCTGGCACGGTCTACAAGCTGCGGCCCTGGAAGGTGTCGCCGGACCTGTAGGACGCGGACCAGGGTCGTGCCCGATCAAGTCGGCTCAGCCATCGCTTGCGCCGTGGCGAAGCGCGGAAACAAGGCCGCAGGCCGCCGCGCATCGCCGGGCCGCCCCCACGGCCCGGCGATTTGGCAACCGCAAGCGCGTCGCTCGCATCTCTTTCGGACTTGGTAGCCATAAATCGCTGCTGCCCGAGCGTCGGATCGCCGCGCCGCGGCCCGTCGACGCGCGGCTTGTTCTTGACGACAAGAGGCTTGTCAGGAGCAACGCTAAGCCGCAGCCGCCAGGCACCCCAGCAGCGCGGGCACGTCCAGCGCCACGGGGTTGCCCTTCATCGAACTGGACGCCAGCGCGGCCTCGGCCACATCGCGGTGCCGCGCAGGGTCGAGCCCCTGTGCCGTCAGGCCGGGCAGGCCCGCCGCGCGCGCCCAGTCCCCAAGCGTGTGCGGCGCAGCGTCCGGGTTGCCGCCCAGCACCCCGGCGATGATGGCGCAGACCTCGGCGATCCGGGTGGCGGTGTCGCCGGTCGCGCGGGCGCGGTTGGCGGCCAGCACCGGCCCCGCCAGCGCGCCGCAGATCGCGCCGTGGGGTGCGGGGCTGACCCCGCCGATGACGCCCGCAAGGCCGTGCACCGCCCCAAGTCCGGCATTGGCCAGCGCGACCCCGCCCGTCACGCTGACCCAGGCCATGGCATCGCGCGCGGCGGGGTCCTCCCCGTCCATCAGTCGCGCCAGCGCGCGCAGCCCCTGCCCGATGGCGGGGCGGGTGATGGCATCGGTGAAGGGCGTTGCGTGGCACGACAGGTAGGGCTCGATCACCTGCACCACGGCATCGAGGCCCGAGGCGAGCGTCACCGACCGGGGGCAGCCATCGGTCAGCACCGGGTCGACCAGCGCCACGCGGGGCAGCATCCGGGCGTCGCGCAGGCTGACCTTGCGGCCGTGGTCGGGCAGGCCGATGACGGCGTTGCGCGTGGCCTCGGCCCCGGTCCCCGCCGTCGTGGGCAGGGCGATGAAGGGCAGTGGATCGGCGGCCAGCGGCAGGCCGCGACCCACGACCTCCAGGTGGTCCATTGCGCCACCCGGCGCGGGGACCAGTGCCGCCAGTGCCTTGCCCAGGTCGATCGCCGCCCCGCCCCCCAGCGCCATGACCCAGTCCGGGCGCGCCCCCTGCGCGACGGTTTCCAGCGCGTCCTGAAGCATGTCCAGCGTGGGCTCGCCGGGGCAGGCCAGGGTCATGACCGTCAGGCCCTGCGCCCGCAGGTCGGCCACAAGCCATTCCGCGCGCGCCGCAGACCGGCCATGCACCAGCACCCCGCGCGGCCCGAAGCCGGCGGCCAGTCCTGCGGCGGTTCTCGCCACGCCGCGACCGAAGGTGATCCGGCCCGGCAGGGCGATATCGAACGGGGTCATGGCAGGCCCTTTCCCTGTCGCGGCAGGTGCGACGCCCCCTAGATCGCGCGGATCAACCCGCGCCGCAACGGTCCTGCGCCGACGCATCGCGCAGGGCATGAAATGTGAGCGCAACTCATGTTGATCTTGGGAATTATGCAGTTTCCCACAAGTTCATCCCGGACTAGGTATCCCCTTTCAAAACCAGGAGCCCGTGCCGTGAACATGATGACCCTGCCGCCGTCGGACGTGGCGGCGACGCTGGCCGAAGCCGCTCGCGCGCGCATCCTGATCCTTGATGGCGCCATGGGCACGCAGATCCAGGGACTGGGCCTGGCCGAGGAGGATTTCGCCGGTCATGGCCACGGCCCAGGGTGCGGCTGCGCACACCATGCCGACCAGCCGCAACAGGGCAACAACGACCTCTTGATCCTGACGCAGCCTCAGGCGATCGAGGACATCCATTTCCGCTATGCCATCGCCGGGGCGGATATCGTCGAGACGAACACGTTCTCGTCCACCACCATCGCGCAGGCCGACTATGGCATGGAAGGCGCGGTGGACGACCTGAACCGTCAGGGCGCACGGCTGGCGCGGCGGGCCTGCGACCGGGCCACCGCCATCGACGGGCGGCCGCGGTTCGTGGCGGGTGCGGTCGGCCCGACGAACCGGACCGCATCGATCAGCCCCGACGTGAACGACCCGGGCTATCGCGCGGTCAGCTTCGACGACCTGCGCGCGGCCTATGGCCAGCAGGTGCGCGGCCTGATGGCGGGGGGTGCCGATATGATCCTGATCGAGACGATCTTCGACACGCTGAACGCCAAGGCCGCGATATTCGCCTGTTTCGAGGCGTTTGCCGAAGCCGGCCGACGCCTGCCCCTGATGATCTCGGGCACGATCACCGATGCCTCGGGGCGCACGCTCTCGGGCCAGACGCCGACCGCGTTCTGGCATTCGGTGATGCACGCGCGCCCCTTCACCGTGGGGCTGAACTGCGCGCTCGGCGCTGCCGCCATGCGCCCACATCTGGCGGAACTGGCGGGCGTCGCGACCGCCTTCACCTGCGCCTATCCGAACGCCGGACTGCCGAACGCCTTCGGCCAGTATGACGAAGGGCCGGACCAGACCGCCGCCCAGATCGCCGAGTTCGCGCGCGAGGGGCTGGTGAACGTTGTGGGCGGCTGCTGCGGCACGACGCCCGACCATATCCGCGCCATCGCTGACTCCGTCGCGCCCTTTGCCCCAAGGGCCGTCGCATGACCCGTTACCTGCGCCTCTCCGGCCTCGAACCCTTTGTCCTGACGCCCGACATCCCTTTCGTGAACGTGGGCGAGCGCACGAACGTCACCGGCAGCGCGAAGTTCCGCAAGCTGATCGTCAACCGCGACTATGCCGCGGCGCTGGAGGTCGCGCGCGAGCAGGTCGAGAACGGCGCGCAGATCATCGACGTCAACATGGACGAGGGGCTGATCGATTCGAAGGCCGCGATGGTCGAGTTCCTGAACCTGATCGCCGCCGAACCCGATATCGCGCGGGTGCCGATCATGATCGATAGCTCGAAATGGGAGGTGATCGAGGCGGGCCTGAAATGCGTGCAGGGCAAGCCGGTCGTCAACTCGATCAGCCTGAAGGAGGGCGAGGATCAGTTCCGCCATCAGGCGGGGCTGTGTCTGGCCTATGGCGCGGCGGTTGTGGTCATGGCGTTCGACGACCAGGGCCAGGCCGACACGCTGGCGCGCAAGACCCAGATTTGCGCGCGGGCCTATCGCATCCTGACCGATGAATTAGGCTTCCCGCCCGAGGACATCATCTTCGACCCCAACATCTTTGCGGTGGCCACGGGGATCGAGGAGCACGACAACTACGGCGTCGATTTCATCGAGGCCGCGCGCTGGATAAGGGGCAACCTGCCCCATGCCCATGTGTCGGGCGGCGTGTCGAACCTGTCCTTCAGCTTTCGCGGCAACGATCCCGTGCGCGAGGCGATGCATGCGGTGTTCCTGTACCACGCGATCCGCGCAGGGATGGACATGGGGATCGTGAACGCGGGGCAACTGGCGGTCTACGACCAGATCGACCCGGACCTGC
>CAYYOE010000281.1:0-4356 GCA_964473055.1 uncultured Rhodobacterales bacterium
CATCGCCAACATGAACTACTCGATCTCGAACACCGCCGAATACGGCGAGTATGTCTCGGGTCCGCGCGTCCTGCCCTATGACGAGACCAAGGCGCGCATGAAGGCGATCCTGACCGACATCCAGACCGGGCGCTTCACCCGAGACTGGATGCAGGAATGCAGTGTCGGCCAGCCGATGTTCAAGGCGACCCGCCGCCTGAACGACGCCCACCAGATCGAGGAAGTGGGCGAGCGTTTGCGCGGCATGATGCCCTGGATCACCAAGGGTCGCATGGTGGACAAGGCGAAGAACTGACCCGATGGCCAGGGGGGCGCGGTTGTCGGCCGCGTCCCCGGCCGCGCGCTTCAGAACAGGTTGGTGGGCTGCGCGCTGATTTGCATGACCGACCCGCTGCCGGGTGCGCAAAAGACCCGACGGTACACCCATTTTCCGCCCACCTTCAGGAAGAAGACGAAGCCCTCGCCCGACCCGGTCATGTCGATCTTGGTAGGCTGACCGGCGCCGGTCGCGGCGCGGATCGCCGCGACCTGCCCATCGACGGTTGCGGCGGTGTAGCCGTTGCCGGGCGTGACGAGGTGGGCGAACCGCGGCCCGGTCTGAAATGCGGCTGCGAAGCAGCCCGAAAACGGCCCCGTGACGACCCAGGTCTTTGCCGTGATCGGCTTGGTATAGGTGCCCCAGCCCTTGCGATTTGACGCGGCCGAGCCCTGTCCGAGCCATGGGATCCACCAACCGTCGCCTGCCGGGTTCTGCTTCACGTTCAGCGTTCCGCTGGCGGCGTCCCACGTCGCCTCGACGGAGTGCTGCTGTTCCTGCACATCCGCGGCGTGATTCACCACTGGGGTCGCAGGAACCGAAACCGCCTGAAGCCCGCATTTCAGGAACTTGACCGGGCTGAACCCGGTTCCGAAGATCGCACTCAGTGCCGCGGCATCCATGCGTTTCGCTCCTTGTTTGCTTTCCCATGGTCCTGCCGGATCGACCGCACACTAGCCTTGCAGGAACCCACACTTGCGGCTTGCGACGCGCACCGCAGGTCTGGAAAGACAGCGGTTCTGACCGGCGTCACGGCAGTCCCTGCAAGGTGTTCCACTTGCGCGTGCGACCTGTCAACGAAATACGCCCGTTGATCGGCCTGGCTGGTCGCTAGGCGGGACGGAACATGGGTGCGAGGGGAATCGGCTGGCGGTGTGTCGCGGCGTCTGGGGGCAGCGTCGCCCGCAGACCCGCGAGGGGCAGGCGTCCGTCGATCACCGCGCGATAGAGGGGAAAGACCCCGGGGCGCAGGTAGCCCGACCAGTGGCACACGGCGCTGACCGGCGGTGCGATGCGGTGCCCGAGAGTGGCGAGCGTGGCCAGCACCTCGGGCCGGTCGATCGCCAGATCGATCCAGTTTGTCCGCGTCGTGCCCAACCCCGCGCCCACCGAACGCGCTGCCTGTGACCGCAGGCTGCGAGAGAGCGGCGCCACGCCCCATTCGAACAGGGCGTCGAACAGGTCGTTCTCGCGGCCCGTGACAGCCACGATACCGGCGTTTCGTCCGGCCGGGCTGTCCAGGGCCGCCTGTGCCACGGCTCGCAGTTCGGCGGGCTGCATCAGGATCATCCGGCCGGCCGCCTGCGGGGCGAGGTGCGGCAAGGCCGCCAGCGCCACGCGCGCGCCGAGCGAATGGGCGATGACATGGGCAGGCCCCCCTCCGCGTGCTGCGGCAACCCGGTCCAGCAGCCGTGCCAGGGCAAGGCCGGCGTCGGCGGCGCGCCGGTAGGCCCGGGGCAGGGACCCTGTGGCATCCCAGCCAAAGGCGATCGCCAATCCGGTCTTGTCCAGCCCAAGGTGCCGCGGCCAGGAGATCGCGCGGCGGTTGGCTGGATCGGGGGCGAGCCCCAGGATATGGCGGTGCGGCGACCGGCGGGGACAGGACGGCGAGAACTTGTAGCCGTGGATCATCACCACCACGGGTTCGCACTGCGGAAGCGCCTCGATCGCCGCAGCCAATGTCGCGGTGCCGGTCAGGCAGCCGTCCTGCGTATTGACTTCGACCAGTGCCATGGGACCCGCCCCCCACCACATCTTGTGGTGCGCCAATACGCCAGGCATACGACGTGCCGGTGAAGCCTCGGTTACACCCCCGTGACGGTGCTTGACCGCCACAGGCAACGGGTCTACCCGGCGCGAACACTTCGAGGGGGAACCGTCATGGCCCGGGACGATGACGCCGACAGTCCGGCGCAGGGCAAGCACCGCCGCACCACCGCCGTGCATGGCGGTATCCGCCGCAGCGGATATGGCGAGGTGGCCGAGGCGATCTTCCTGACGCAGGGCTTCGTCTATCCCGACGCCGAGGCCGCCGAGGCGCGGTTCCAGCAGGCGGGCCCGGACGAGTTCATCTATGCCCGCTACGGCAACCCGACGGTGCGCATGTTCGAGGACCGGATGGCCGCGCTGGAAGGCTGCGAGGACGGCTTTGCCACCGCCAGCGGCATGGCGGCGGTGTCGGGAACGCTGCTGGCGATGTGCCGGGCGGGCGATCACATCGTGTCGTCGCGGGCGCTGTTCGGATCGTGCCTCTATGTTCTGGAAGAGGTTCTGGTGCGCTACGGGGTCGAGGTGACGTTCGTGGATGGCACCGATCTGGCGCAATGGCAGGCGGCGGTGCGGCCGGACAAGACGAAGGCGGTGTTCTTCGAGACCATCTCGAACCCCGCGCTGGAAGTGGTGGATATCGCCGGCGTCGCACGGATCGCCCATGCGGCCGGGGCGCTGGTGCTGGTCGACAACGTTTTCGCCACGCCGACGTTCAGCCGAGCGGTGG
This sequence comes from uncultured Rhodobacterales bacterium, assembly GCA_964473055.1. Taxonomy (GTDB): domain Bacteria; phylum Pseudomonadota; class Alphaproteobacteria; order Rhodobacterales; family Rhodobacteraceae; genus UBA996. Next base: position 2,814 of record CAYYOE010000281.1, read on the forward strand.
ATCTGGGCGCGGACGTGGTGATCTATTCGACGACCAAACATGTGGACGGACAGGGCCGTGCGCTGGGCGGGATTGTCCTGGGCACGCGCGACTTCGTCCGCAAGACTGTCGAGCCCTACATGAAGCACACCGGCGCTGCGATGAGCCCGTTCACCGCCTGGCTTATGCTGAACGGGCTGGTCACGATGGACCTGCGCGTGCGCGCCCAGACCGAGGCCGCGACCCGGCTTTCCGAGGCGCTGGTGGGCCATCCCAAGCTGGCGCGGGTCATCTATCCGTGGCTGCCGTCGCACCCGCAGCACGACGTGGCGCGGACGCAGATGGAGGCAGGCGGCACGGTGCTGTCGATCGACATTGCGGGCGGCAAGGACGCAGCTTTCCGGTTCCTGAACGCGCTGCGCATCTTCACCATCTCGAACAACCTGGGCGATGCCAAGTCGATCGTCACACACCCGGCCACCACCACGCACCAGCGACTGCCCGACGACCAGAAGGCGCACCTGGGCATCACGCCGGGACTGGTGCGCTTGTCGGTCGGGTTGGAGGATGCGGGCGATCTGGTGACGGACGTGACGGCGGCGCTGGCGGTGGTCTAGGGGGCGGCGGGGCGGATCAGGCGGCGTCGGCACCGCGTCGGCGCGCGTCGCGGGCCCGGGACAGACCCAGCGCGCCGAGGCCCGTCAGCAGCAAGAGCGCCCCTGCCGGTAGCGGTACGGCGGCCACGGCGACTTCGGTGAAGTCTGCATGCAGTAGCGTCAGGCCTGGTGCGCCCAGGTAAAGCACCCCGTTCAGATGGAAGGTCGGCACCGCATCAAAGCCGAAGGTCAGGCGGGATTCGTTGCCCCAGAAGCCTTGGTATCCGTTCCCTCCGGACAGGGTGAACGCGTTGTCGGCCGTGTTTGCCGAAAGGTTCGTCCAGTAACCCTGGCTGCACAGCGCCGCGAGCAGGCCGCCGCAGTCGCTGAACCTGCGCAAGTCAGAATCGTAGATTGCGCTGCCGGTTGTTGCTTCGAGGAAGGCCAGGTGGGGGGTGGCCACCGGAAGGTGGGTAAGGGCTGCCATGTCGAGGGACCAGCCGCCCATCGACCCCGTGCCCGTTGTGTCGAAGCTGTAGTCTCCTCTGACCTGGCCCGACGCCGTCCCGACCACGTCGATCCGAAGTGTCGAGGCTTGTGCCGCAGCGGCACACAGGCCGAGGACAACAGCGGAAACGAATGCGCAGCGCATGGAACACCTTCACCTGTTAACACAGGTAAAGAATCCGTTACCGTCGATCGATTGTCAACGGTCGCGTGGCGCGTCTGCCGAAGTGGGGCAGGTCTGCGGAAGACTGTGCGGGCTGGTGTGCTTGGCGGAATGCCCGGTGTTGCGCGAAACTACCGCCAACCCTCCTGGTTCCGCCGCCAGATCTGTTCGCCGATCAGGCAATTGTAGCTCTGCGCGGGAACAATTCGCTCGGCTGCGGCAAGGTCGGGCACGGCCAGCTTTGCGGGGGGCGGCAGGCCCACCAGTTCCAGCACCAGCTTCTGACGCACGGCGTCGG
>CAYYOE010000282.1:0-4350 GCA_964473055.1 uncultured Rhodobacterales bacterium
GTCGTCGGACAAGGATCTCTACGACCTGCCGCCCGAGGAACTGGCCGGCATTCCGACGGTCTGCGGCAGCTTGCGCGAGGCGCTGACCGAACTGGAAGCCGACCACGACTTCCTGCTGGCGGGTGGTGTGTTCACCAAGGATCAGCTGGAAGGCTACATGGCGCTGAAGTGGGAAGAGGTCTACGCCTTCGAACACACACCGCACCCGGTCGAATACAAGCTGTACTACAGCTGCTGATCCCTAGCGGAGAAGCCGCTCGTCAGGGGCGCCCGACCACGGGCGCCCCTTTCATGTCTGGTCCGCCGCTTCCAGGGCTGCGCGCTTCGCGCCAACTTCATGGCACTCTGATTCGCATCCGCGAACCTGCTCCAAAGATGGCCTGGCAAGAAGCATCAGCGGATTGCCGCGCACTATTTCCATGACTCATTCAAATCTGTCGCGGCCTGCCCAACTGTTTCCACATTTCGCGAGCATTAACCAAACTGCGACATCCAGGGGGCTGGTACCATGACGCAGACGACGACCACACCGACTCATGCAGCGGCCGAGGCCATGCTGTTCCTGCCGCCTGCGCAGCGTGACATCCTGGCCGGATTGCTGGCCGATATCGACCGCGCTCTTGTCGCTGACGAGGCGGGTTTTCGCCGGATCACCGCACGCGAGGACGAGTTCACCCTGCTGGAACGCGACGGACGGCGGGTTCTGGTGGCTCTCTGCCCGGAACCCGTGGCAACCGACGGCCTGTCCGGTGCTGACAGCGCGACTGCAACCCGATTGCGCAATCACGCTGCATGCCTTTCCGTCACGGTTCGACCCCGCCCGGGAAGCGAGATGAGCGACAGGACTGATGAGCGGGCCGCACAAAAGGTCTGCGAGGAGGTCGTTGCGCGGGTCCTGCCGCTGGCGGGTCCGGACCTTCTTCACTGGGCCGCGACAGGCCAGCTTCAGCAGGTCGAGGACTTTACCGAAACCCGACGCATCGCACAGGCGCGCCGTCCCAACACGCGCACGCCGCGCCCCGCGATGCCGCTCCTGTCTGCGGAGGGCCTGCCGCCGGATGTTCTGGCCCACCCGGTCAGCCGGATCGCGATGGCCCCCGTGTCTGTGCCCCGCCCCAGACGCCCCTCCGAAATCCGCGCATCGCCCCTGCCCTCGACGACCACTGCGCCGGCCGGGCCCGCCATTCCAACACCCGATGAAGCCCGTGCGCGCGGCCGTGCCCAGGCCGATGCGGTGTTTCCGCCGCTCGCCCCGGCCGACGGCGATGGCAGCCAGTCGGACCTCGACTTGACCCGCTTCGCGATCTACGGCGACGGACGGCCGCAATTCGGCGACCGCGACGCTCCGGCTGTCCAGCGACTATCGGTCTACGCCCTGAACATGAGCCTGCTTGTCGCGGCAGCGCCTATCGGCGCGGCGGTTCTGGCAGCCAATGTCATCTTCGGTGAAAACATGCGCCTTACTTCGCATGCCATGGCGCTTACGGGCGTGTCGGTGGGAACCGACCTGCCGGAGCGGGCGCTGTCCCTGATCTCGTCGCTGCTCTGAGGGTCCCTCGCCTCAGGGTGCGTGATGCAACCTGACCCCGGCCAACGCTGCACCCTGGTCCGGGGTCAGGTCTGCCTCCCGCACCAGCCAGGTGTGGATCGAGAACACTACGGCACCGCTTTCGGAAAGCCTTAGCAGGCATTGACGTTCAGATCGGATCCAGACCTCTTCAGGGGACGTTTGCGCGGCGGTCCCTTCGTCGCGCGGATTGAAGAGCGGCGCACCAGACCAATGGGCATTCGCGCGCCACAGGGGACGGCCAGGGCGCAAGGCGGCAAAAAGCCTCGCAACCCGCCGCGCCACGTCATCATCATATCGCGCGACCGGCGCATGGATCCGTCCGATGCCACGGCCAAGCTTTTGCGCCAGGCGCCATCCAGCAGGAAAGCACAGGACGGCTGCGGACAGGATCGGTTCGCCATCCGGGCCCGGCCGCAACAGGCAGAAGTCCTCCTGACAAAGGCGAGCCAGGGTTTCGAGCGGCCGTGACCTGTCCAGCCGGATCGCCGCACCGTCGGGCCGCTGCACGCAGCTTTCCGTCAAGTGGTGACCCAGCGCCGGCAGGTGCGCCATTACGCATTCGAACAACTCAGACACCTCCCGATCGGCATCGGGAAGCGCGCCTGTCACCTCATGGGGACGATCTGCGACCAGCCGGTCCCGGATCTCCATCTGTCCGGCAAAGGCGTCATCGATCACCAGCCAATCGGCTGAATCAAGCGGCATGGTCCCCGGCAGCCGCCACGCATGCGGCGCTGTCCAAGGGGCGAAAGGCAGCGTCGACTGGAATACCACATCCATGACTGTGTGCTAGCCCACACCCGTCAGCGGCGAAAGACGGCCCGCCCCGCGCCACCCTGCCCCAGGCAGAACGCGGCGCAATTGCCCCGACCACACGTCATTTGCTGGCGCCGCCCCACAAGGACGCCGCCAGCCGTTCAGGCGGGGGCCGCGGGTCAGAAGCCCGCCTTGATCCGCTCAAACGTTGCGGCGTGCTTCTCGCGCTGGGCAGTCGACATCGGCAACTGCGCCAGGACCGGGGCCGAGATCGCACCAAGCCCGACATCATCAAGGTCAACATCGGTCTGCGCAGCCATGGCCGCAGCGTTGGCGTGGCCGTACCCCGATTCAAGCAATGCTATCGTCGATGACGGGTCCAGCACGGCGTTCAGGTAGTCGTAGGCCTTTGCCTCGACACCGGAACCCACGTTCAGGTTCACATACCCGCAGAGCCAGACCGAGGATCCCTCGGCTGCTTCCCGCTGGAATCCGATCGGGAACCCCATTTCGGCCAGCGTCGGAACCGTTTCGTTCCAGGCCCACGACACCAGGATCTCCCCGGTTGCCATCAGTTGGGAAAGCTCGGCCGGGTCGACCCAGTAGGTGCGCAGGTTCTCGTGCACTTCGCGCAGCCAGGTCGCGGCGGCTTCGAACTGGGCGTCGGTCGCGTCCTGCCAGCTGGTCGTTCCCGTTGCAAGGTAGGCCAGCGCCCAGGCATCATCCACGTTGTCCGGAATGGTCATCCGCCCCGCGAACGCAGGATTGCGGAACACGTCGAGCGAGGCGACGGCCTCGGCCGGAACCTGATCGGCATTGAAGGCGATGGCGGTCGACCCCCAATAGGTCGGCACGAAGTAGGTGTCGCTGGCCGCGGCCGCGATATCCTGACCGGTCAGGTTGGCATCGAGGTTCCCGAATTCGGGAAGTTTCGAGATATCCCACGGCTCGATGATGCCTGCTTCGATCCATTTCGTCACGGATCCCGCACAGACTTGGCTGACGTCGGCGCGAAAGCCGGACACGACCTTCTGCAGCGCCTCTTCCTCATCGCCGAAGAAGGTAAAGGACGGGCTGGCCCCGTGAGTCTCGATGTAACTGGAATGAAAGGCCGGATCTTCGAAACCGGCATAGTCGAAGACCAGAAGATCGCGGTCCTGGGCCGCGGCCGGTAGGGCAAGCGCGGCGGCCGCGGCAGTGCAGAGCAGACGGGAAGTGCGGGTCATGGCGTCCTCCTTGGGGCGTCCGACGAGTGTGTATCGTCCCAGTGGCATTAGGTACTTTGCAAGCGCAGCATCTTCAAGGGGCGCGGGCCGCCCCGGACTTCACGACCATGCAATAGACAGTCGTCGGTCCGTGTCCGAACGGGCGTGCACGTGGGGGTGGACCCTGCCCGCGGGATCGTGCCTTATCCAGACGGGTCAGTCCAGCGACACAGCCCCAGGAGGGTCAATGATCACGCCGGAATGGTGCCGAACGATGGCGCGCTACAACGATTGGCAGAACCGCAGCCTCTACGGGGCGGCGGATGGACTGGCCGATGCCGAACGCAGATCCGACCGGGGTGCGTTTTTCGGGTCGATTCATGGAACGCTTGCCCATCTTCTCTGGGGGGACACGGTATGGATGGCACGCTTTGCCGGTTGGCCGGCCCCCGGTGCCAGCATACCCGAAAGCGCGCACTGGATTGCCGAGTGGGACGACCTGCAAGCGCGCAGGCGGGCCGCCGATGCCGGCATCCGGGCCTGGACCGAGGGTCTGACAGATGCGGACCTTGCCGGAGACATGGCCTGGCAGTCCGCCGTGCTGAAGGGTGAGGTGCGTCGCCCCCGCGCTTTGCTAATTGCCCACATGTTCAACCACCAGACCCATCACCGCGGCCAGGTCCATGCCATGCTGACCGCAGCCGGGGCCCGCCCTGCCGATACCGATCTCTTCATGATGCCCGACACGATCTGACCCCGGGCCAGAAAGAAAAGAGGACCGCCGATGTTTCGAGCTCTGATCGTCGAGAAATCCGAGGA
>CAYYOE010000283.1:0-4348 GCA_964473055.1 uncultured Rhodobacterales bacterium
CCGCCGGGCCGAGGAAGCGGGTTTCGCGGAACCCGTCGATCCGCGCGCGCAGGGCGGCACAGGTCGAGGGCGCATCCAGCCCGACGGCGGTGACCATGCCGGTCGCGTTGATATGCAGGGGCGGGATCATTCGCGATCGTCGCTCTGGGTGGCGACGGCGCGGATGTAGGCGCGGCCTTCGGCGCGGGCGCGCAGCATGGCGGCGGTGGGCGGGCCGACCCAGCCTTCCGTGAATTCGGTGATGGTGCGGCGGATCGGAACGGCGATCCGCCAGACCAGCATCACCTGCCGCGCCTCGGGGTCGAGGATCAGCGTGTCGGGCAGGACGCGGGCATCCCACACCGTCTCGCGCCCGCGGAACACAGTCAGGGGCAGCGCGGTGTCGGGCAGGCGGAAGGCGGTGCGCCCCTCGGGCGTCAGGTTGCCGAGGATCACCTCGGTGCCTGCCTGCGGCGGGTCGATCTGCTGGTCCTCGGGGGCCATGTGGTAGTAGCGCTCGTCGAAGTCGGCGGGCAGGAAGGGGAAGACGGTGTCGATCCAGGCCTGATCGTAGGTGCCCGCGTAGCGCAGGCGTTCGGGAAAGATGCGCGGGATCGGGCCGTAGGCCATGGGACGGTAGGTGCCGTAGGGCGAGGTGACCTCGACCCCCGGTTCCTCGGTGTTGGGCAGGACCGACCCGGACAGGCGCGACTGGTTGCGGACGGTCGCGAAGCCCAGACCATAGGGGTTCGCCATGTAAGCCCCCGGCGTCGGATCATCCGGGTCCAGCTTGTCCACGCCGCCGAAGGCGGTGTCATAGCTGAATTCCATCCGGGTGAAGGGGTAGGGGCGGGTGGCCTGGATCACCGGGCCTGCCACGCGCCATTCCCGCGCGCCCACCACATCGACCATCTTCTGCCAGCCGCCCACCCGGATGCCCGTGCGCACCCGTTCTGCCGGTCTCCCGCCGGGGGCATAGGCCGCGCCCTGCAGGACCACGTCGCAGCGCCGCTTGCGGAAGGCGAAGTCGGTCTCCCAGTAGGGGGCGGAGAACCCCGGCTCGCCCCGGAACTCGTCGGCCTTGACCAGGGGGCGCGGGTCGGCGGGGGTGGCGATGCCGCCGGGATCGGTCGGGAAATCCCACGTCCCCTTGACCACGAAGGACAGGTATTCGCGCGCGCGCACATCCATGCCCTGCGTGAATTCGGCCACGCATCTGGTCTGGTTCAGGATCTGCACCGGCGCGCCCTCCGACCGCCGCGCTACTCGAAATCGTAGGCGAAGCCTGCGTCCGTCCCGCGCACGGTGACGCGGGCCAGTGGCGTGCCGTCGAGCGCGCGGTTCAGCACCTGGCGCGACAATTCCGGCAGCAGCGTGTTGGTCAGGATCGCGTCGATCATCCGCCCGCCGGATTCGATTTCGGTGCAGCGCGCCTTGATCAGGTCCATCGTGCCATCGCCGATCACAAGGTCGGCGCCGTGCCCGGCCTTCAGCCGTTTCGCTACGCCGCGCAGCTTGTGGCCTGCGATGGCCTCGATCATCGCGTGCGACAGGGGATAGTAGGGGATGGTGACGACGCGGCCCAGCAGGGCGGCGGGAAACACCTTCAGGAGCGGCGCGCGCAATTCCTTGGCCAGATCCTCCGTGTCGGCGTCCCTGGTGGCGCCTTCGGTCCTTGCCATGATCTCGTCCGAGCCCACGTTCGACGTCAGCAGGATCAGCGTGTTCTTGAAGTCGATCCGGCGCCCTTCGCTGTCGTCCATCATCCCCTTGTCGAAGACCTGGAAGAAGATCTCGTGCACGTCTGGGTGGGCCTTTTCGACCTCGTCCAGCAGGACGACCGAATAGGGGCGGCGGCGGACGGCCTCGGTCAGGATGCCGCCCTTGCCGTAACCCACATAGCCCGGGGGGGCGCCTTTCAGCGTGCTGACCGTGTGCGCCTCCTGGAATTCGGACATGTTGATCGAGATGAGGTTCTGTTCGCCGCCGTAGAGGGTTTCGGCCAGCGCCAGCGCGGTTTCCGTCTTGCCGACGCCCGACGGGCCGCAGAGCATGAACACGCCGATGGGCTTTTCGGGGGCGCCAAGGCCCGCGCTGGCGGTCTGGATGCGGTTCGCGATCATCTCCATCGCGTGGTCCTGGCCGACGACACGTTCCGACAGGATGCCCGCCAGTCTAAGCGCGCGTTCGGTCTGGGATGCCAGCATCCGGCCCGTGGGGATGCCGGTCCAGTCCTGCACCACGGCGGCGACCGCGTTGCGGTCCACCGCCGGAAGGATCAGGGGGGATTCGCCCTGCGCCGTGACCAGCTCGGACATTTTCGCGCGCAGGGTGGCGAGAGTTTCCAGGCGTTCGTCTTCGGTCAGTGCGCCGGTCGGCACCTCGCCCTCGGCCAGCTCATCGGGCGGGGTCGGGGTTTCGCCCACCTCGGTCGTGTCGTCCAGCGGTTCGCCCGACTTTCGCAGGCGTCCCCGCAGATCGAGGATTTCCTCGACCAGCGCCTTCTCGGCGTCCCAGCGGGCGCGGGCGGCGTCCAGTTCCGTGCGCGCCTCGGTCAGCGAGTCGGAGGCCAGCAGGATACGTTCCGAGGAATCGATCCCAATGGCAGCCTCGCGTTCCGCGATGCCCAGTTCGATATCCAGTGACGCGATGCGCCGTTCGATATCCTCGACCTGCGCGGGTGTGGCGTGCTGGCTGACGGCGACGCGGGCGCAGGCGGTATCCAGAAGGCTGATCGCCTTGTCGGGCAACTGGCGGGACGGGATGTAGCGGGCCGACAGCTTCACGCAGGCCTCGATCGCTTCGTCCAGGATCTCGACCTTGTGGTGCTTTTCCAGCACGCCCGCGACGCCCCGGCACATGCGGATGGCGTTTTCTTCGCTCGGTTCTTCCACCCGCACCACCTGGAAGCGGCGGGTCAGCGCGGGGTCGGGTTCGATGTGCTGCTTGTATTCGGCCCAGGTGGTGGCCGCGACGGTGCGCAACTCGCCGCGCGCCAGCGCCGGCTTCAGCAGGTTCGCGGCGTCGCCGGTGCCCGCAGCACCCCCCGCACCGATCAGGGTATGCGCCTCGTCGATGAACAGGATGATCGGGGTGTCGGACGACTGCACCTCGTCGATCACCTGCTTCAGGCGCTTCTCGAACTCGCCCTTCACCGACGCCCCCGCCTGCATCAGGCCGATATCCAGCATGTGCAGGTCAACGTTCCTCAACTGCGGGGGCACGTCGCCCTTGGCCAGCCGCATGGCAAAGCCTTCCACCACCGCAGTCTTGCCGACGCCCGCCTCGCCCGTGAGGATCGGGTTGTTCTGGCGGCGGCGCATCAGGATGTCGATGATCTGGCGGATTTCCGGGTCGCGGCCGACAACCGGGTCGATCTTGCCGTCCCGCGCCCGCTGGGTCAGGTTCGTGGCGTATTGCGACAGGGCCGACTTGCCGCCCGGCGCGGGCTTGGCGCCCGGGGTCGCCGACGGGGCGGCACCGGCCGGCGCCTCGACCGAATCAACCAGCAGTTGATCAAGTTGGTCGAGCATGGCGTCGGGGTCGATCTTGTCGAACTCCAGGCTGATGCGCATCATCAGCGCGGCCAGCACCTCGTTCTTCAGTGCGCCGAGCAGGATGTAGGCCGACCGCACCGTGCCGTCGCCGAACGTCATCTGGCCCAACACCATCGCCTCGTTGATGGCGCGGAAGATGTGGTCGGAAAACTCCTCGACCGACCCGGCGCCGTGCGGCAGCGCATCGGTGAAGCGCAGCAGGTCGCCCGTCAGTCGGTGGTCGTCAACGCCCGCGGAACGCAGGAGAATCTGGAAATCCGAGCGTTCCGTGTCGGCAAGCGCCGTCACGAAGTGGACCAGTTCCACGAAGGGATTTCCACGCGCCTTGGCGGCCTGCGCCGCGGCCGAGAACCCCTTGAGGCAAAGGGGATTGAGTTTTCCCAGAAGCTCCTTGCGCTTCATCGTCTCGGGGGCACCGCGCTGCGCCATGGGTTTCGACCTTCCAGTTGACTGTCCCTGTCAGGGTCCATGCCGGCCTGTCGATTTTGTTTCCGGCTGGACACAAAATCACCCTATTCTGAAAAGATCAGTCTGGCGACAGCTTTGCATAGCGCCACGACGACGACGCCTGAGGAGCCCCCGATGATCGATCCCCTGCCGTCGGACATCTTCCGCGCGGGCCAGATCCTGAACAATACCTACGAGATCGAGGGCATCCTGGGCCGTGGCGGCACCGGCGAGGTCTACCGCGCGAGAAACAAGATCACCGGGCGGGTCGTCGCCATCAAGGCGCTGAACAGCCAGTTCTCGGGAAATGCCGATTACCTGGAACTGATGAAGCGCGAAGAGGAGATGCGCAACATCCTGCATGA
>CAYYOE010000284.1:0-4347 GCA_964473055.1 uncultured Rhodobacterales bacterium
TTCTCGGCCAGCACGCCCTGCAGCGCGCGCCGCGTCGTCTGCTTGAACATGGTGGGGCGTTCGGTCAGCAGGGCCAGCACGTCGCGGCTGCCTGATCGCACCGCCTGGTAGAGGTAGCGCGCGGCATCCTCGGGCCCCTTTCCGGGGACCAGTCCATCGTCGATCAGGGCGGCAAAGTTGAACATCGCCTGCGGGTGGCGCAACTCGGCGGCGCGTTCGAACAGGGCCAGCGCGCGGGCGGTGTCCTGCGGCAGGCCGAGCGCGCCCTGGTAGTGCAGGAAGCCCAGGTCGTTGATCGCATCGGCGAAGTCCTGCGCCGCGGCCTGGCGGTAGAGGTCCAGGGCACGCTCCGGGTCGGGTTCGATGCCCATGCCCTGTTCCAAGAGCTTGGCCAGTTCGTATTGCGCCTCGGGGGACCCGGCCGCCGCCGCGCGCTCCAGCAGGGCGGCCGCCTCGGCGGGCTGGAACCTGTCGCGGGATTCGGGGTTCAGGCGCATGTAGGCGAGCCCGAGCATCGAGCGCGTGTCGCCGGTCTCGGCCAAGGCGATCAGCTGCCGTTCGGCGTCGGGGCGGAGCGCCGCCCAGGCCTGGCGGCGGTCGTCCACGGCCAGACGCTCGCGGTCCTCGGGTTCGCCCGCCAGGTAGAACGGCACGCCCGACAGCGCCCCGTAGGTGTGTGGTTCCTGGCGGTTCGCGGTCTCGTTCAGCACCAGGTCGCGGACCTGGCGGAACATCAGGCTGATCTCGAGCCCCGGTTCGGCCAGGCGGGCCGCCAGGGCGCGCGCGAAGGGGCTGTTCGATCCGGCCCCATCCAGGGCCACCTGTCCGTCCTTGGCCGCGAAGGCAACCAAAGTGCCACGATCGGGGGAGGGGGGCGCCATCCCGCCGCCCGGGCCAATGCCGCGACCGTCGCCGCCGGGGGTGGCGGCCTCGGCTGGAAGGGCATCACCGAACGGGTTGTCGCGGCAGGAATCGAGAATGACGATACGCATCTTGCGCGCCCCGTCGACGGCGGCGAGCAGATCGTCGAGCGAGGCGGACACGCGGGCCACGTCGGCGTTCGAGCGCACTTCGGCGTCGGCGGGGATCAGGTAGTTCCGGCCCTGCACCTCGACCCCGTGTCCGGCAAAGTAGATCAGGGCAAGGTCAGCGGTCTCTGCCCGGAATGCGAAGGATGCCAGCGCGTCGAAGACCGCCTGCGACGGGGCGTCGATCAGCGTTGTCACCTCGAAGCCGACGCGGTCAAGCGTCTGGCCGATCAGGCGAGCATCGTTGGCTGCGTTCGCCAGCGCCGGAATGGTCCGGTAGTCGGCCATCCCGAGCACCAGCGCTACACGGTCGGATGCGCGGGCGGCGACGGGGACCAGAAGGGCCAGGACAACGATCAGGCAGAGGGTGCCAAGGAAGGAACGGGTCATGCGGGAACATCGGGGGTCAGGGGGTGCACCGCATCTTAAGGCCGGTTCGACCGGATTGCACCCGTTTTGGTTGCACGCTTGCCGGATCCCCGGAAAGAGAAAGAGCGCCCCGAGGGGCGCCCTTACCGTCAGGATGTTCGTCCCGACTTACTGCGGCGGCAGGATCACCGCGTCGATGACGTGGATCACACCGTTCGTCGCCTCGATATCGGCAGTCACGACACTGGCGTCGTTGATCTTCACGCCATCAGCCAGGTCCACCATGATCTCGGCACCGTTCACGGTAGCCGCCGACATGCCGTCCGACAGGTCGGTCGACATCACCTTGCCCGGCACGACGTGGTAGGTGAGAATCGCGGTCAGCGCCGGGATGTCGGCCAGCAGCGCATCGACCGTGCCTTCGGGCAGCGCAGCGAAGGCTTCGTCAGTCGGTGCGAAGACGGTGAACGGGCCTTCGCCTTTCAGCGTGTCCACGAGGCCGGCAGCTTCCACCGCCGCAACGAGCGTGGTGAAGGTTCCGGCGCCCACAGCGACATCAACGATGTCCTGCGCCTTTGCGGCAACGGGCAACACGAGTGCGGTGGCGGCGGCGAGGATTGTGGTACGGAACATAGATCTCTCCATCAGGTCAGTGACGCAAGACGCGTCGGCTCGGTAACGGGGAAATAGGCGTTCCGGATCAGCGGGGCTTTCCGCCGACGTGACTTGACGGGCGCGGGGACGCGACTAAGCCGCCGGCGTTTGCGCCTTCAAGTCAAAGCATTGCTATCGTTCGTGAGCGGATGTGAGGCGCAAACCCTTCGGTGGCCCGAGAACAACCCCGTGATCCGGGTGGAATAGTCTTGGTGAAACTCCACCTACTTGCCAAACGTAAGTGACCGCAGAGCGACAGGGAGAGGTCTATGGGCAACCGCTGGAACAAGGGACTGGGCTGGTCGGACGTCACACCCAGGTCGGATTATCTGAACCGCCGCGCGATCATCGTCGGCGCAGGGGTGCTGTCGGCCGGTCTGGCCTTCGGGGGGGCAGCACCGGCGCTTGCGCGGGGCAGGCCTCTTGACTTCGTGCGGACAGGCTGGGGTGAAGGGCTGACGTTGAATGCCTATGAGGAGATCACGTCATACAACAACTTCTACGAGTTTGGCACGGACAAGGGCGATCCCAAGCGCAACGCGCAGGGTCTGACGATCGACCCCTGGACGGTGAAAATCGACGGTCTGGTGGACCGGCCCGGGGACTATGATTTCGGCGATCTGACGTCCGGCGTGACGCTGGAGGAACGAATCTACCGGCTGCGATGTGTTGAAGCCTGGTCGATGGTGGTGCCCTGGATTGGATTCGAGCTGAACGTGCTCTTGAACCGTGTCGGCGTGCAGCCATCCGCGAAGTATGTCGCGTTCGAAACGCTGGTGCGCCCCGAAGAGATGCCGGGCGTCCGACGTCCCGCGCTGGAATGGCCCTACCGCGAGGGGCTGCGGCTGGACGAGGCGATGCATCCGCTGACGATCCTGGCCACGGGCCTTTATGGCGAGGAGATGCCGCGCCAGAACGGCGCACCGATCCGGCTGGTGGTGCCGTGGAAATACGGGTTCAAGTCGATCAAGTCGATCGTGCGCATCACCCTGACCGAGGACGAGCCACCGGCCAGCTGGAACATGGCGCAGCCGCGCGAGTACGGCTTCTATTCCAACGTCAACCCCGAGGTGGATCACCCGCGTTGGTCCCAGGCCACCGAACGGGTGGTGGGTGGCGGGCTGTTCGCGCCCCGGGTGCCGACGCTGATGTTCAATGGCTACGCCGAGGAAGTGGCGGGCATGTACGCAGGCATGGACCTGCGCGCGAATTACTGAGGGCACGGGATGGACCTGGCGGGCACACTGAACGGCTGGTTGCGCCGGGTGCCTGCCTGGCCGCTGTATGTACTCGCGCCGATGCCCCCGGTCTGGTTCCTGTGGCTGGGTCTGACAGGTGGGCTGGGGGCGGAGCCGATCAATGCCCTGGAGCGTGAGCTCGGGCTTCTGGCGCTGCAAGTGCTGGTGGTGTCGCTTGCCGTGACGCCGATCCGACGGTTCCTGGGCCTGAACCTGATCCGGTTTCGGCGCGCACTTGGCCTGATCGGGTTTTTCTATGTGGCCCTGCATCTTCTGGTCTGGGTCGCACTGGATGTGCAGAGCCTGGAGCGGATCTGGGCCGACATCGTTAAGCGGCCATACATCACTGTCGGGATGGCCGGGTTTGTCATGCTGATTCCGCTGGCGCTGACCTCGACCGACGGGATGGTGCGGCGGCTCGGGGCGGCGCGCTGGCGACAGCTTCACCGGCTGGTCTATCCCGCTGTCCTTCTGGGCGGCATCCACAACGTCATGGTCGCCAAGGTCTGGGAGATCGACAGACTAGCCTGGCTGGTGGCGATTCTGGTTCTGCTGGCGTTGCGTTTGCGAGTGCCGAACAGGGCGGGACAGTCGCGCGGGTCGGTTGCCTAGAGGGCGGATAAGGCTACTACACCATATGTGGTGCCTCATGTCGCCGAGGACCGCAATCGGGCACGAAACACGAGGCCCGATTCATTCGCGAGTCGCGCATTTTTCTTGCACGGACGGCCGAAAGTGACCGGTCGTGCACATTCAACTCGATGACTTCATGGAGAAAAAAGCCGCTTCCAAAAAAATGTCATGTTCCTGGAAAAAAGCTCTTGCGGACCCCGGCCGCCCTCCGTAAATACCCCTCACCGAAGCGGCGGTGACGCCACAACGGGACGCCAGACGGTCGGCAACGACGGAACGGCAAGAAAAAAACGAGAGGCAGTTCGGGCGGGCGCGCCAAGAAGATAGGGCGCACCCGGTTGATTTTGTCGCTCACGCTCTTTGAAATCGATGGTTACTGAAGAGATATGCGGGCGGTTTGGTCCATGCGATGGATCGACCCAGGC
>CAYYOE010000285.1:0-4329 GCA_964473055.1 uncultured Rhodobacterales bacterium
ACGATTTCGACAGCATCTATGCGATGAACCGCATCATCGCCGCGGTGCAGGCCAAGTCGGGCAACTACAAGGTGCGGCTGGCGGGGTGCGTGGCGAACCGGTCGCGCGAGACCGACGAGGTGGACCGCTACTGCGAGCGTGTCGGCTTCAACCGCATCGCGCACATGCCCGACATCGATGCGATCCGCCGGAGCCGCCTGAAGAAGAAGACGCTGTTCGAGATGGACGACAGCGAGGACATCGTGATGGCGCGCGCCGAGTACATGCGGCTGGCCGATGTGCTGTGGCGGTCCGTCCAGGGCGAGGGATCCTCGCCCGCGCCGCTGCCCGACCGCGAAATCTTCGAACTGCTGGGATTCGATTGATGAGCTACGCCGCCACCCGCGACCGGCTGGAACACTACTTCGACCGCACCGCGTCGAAGACGTGGGAGCGGTTGACATCCGATGCGCCGGTGTCGCGCATCCGCCAGACGGTGCGCGAGGGGCGTGATGCGATGCGCGCGGCGCTGCTGTCGCGCCTTCCGGCCGACATGACCGGGTTGCGCGTACTGGATGCCGGGTGCGGGACGGGCGCGGCGACGGCTGCGATGGCCGAACGCGGGGCCGAGGTGGTGGCCGTCGATATTTCGGCCAGCCTGATCGACGTGGCGCGGACACGGGTGCCGGTGACGCATCTGGACAAGGTCTCGTTCCATGCGGGCGATATGCTGGACCCGGCGCTTGGCCGGTTCGACCATGTGCTGGCGATGGACAGCCTGATCCATTACCGCGCGGACGATATCGCGGCGATGCTGGGCCAGATGGCGGCTCGGACGCGCGGCAGCATCGTGTTCACAGTCGCGCCGCGGACGCCAGCGCTGACCGCCATGTGGTGGGCGGGCAAGCTGTTCCCGCGGTCCGACCGCAGCCCCGCCATCGTGCCCCATGCCGAGTCCGAAATCGCGGGCGCACTGCGCGCGGCGGGTGTCGAGCGGCGGCTGCGACCGGGCGTTCGGGTGGCTCGCGGCTTCTACATCTCGCAGGCGATGGAGCTGGTGCCGTGACGGACAAGGCCCGCCCCGCCAATCCCCTGACGCGGCTGACGCTGCGCTGGATGCCATTTGCCGACGCGGCAAGCGAGGGGCTGCCGCTGGGCCAGCTTTTGCGGCTGAGCCTGTTCCAGGTTTCGGTAGGCATGGCGGCGGTGATGCTGCTCGGCACGCTGAACCGGGTGATGATCGTGGAACTGGCGGTGCCCGCCATCGTGGTGGCCGCGATGATCGCGCTGCCGGTTCTGTCGGCGCCGTTCCGGGCGCTGCTCGGGTTCCGGTCGGACACCCACCGCTCGGCGATCGGGTGGAAGCGGGTGCCCTACCTGTGGTTCGGGTCGCTGTGGCAGATGGGCGGGCTGGCGGTCATGCCGTTCGCGCTGCTGGTGCTGGGCGGCGACGTCGTGCACCAGATCCCCTATGCCGGGCCGACGCTGGCCGGGATTGCCTTCCTGATGGCGGGGCTGGGCATGCACATGACGCAGACTGCCGGTCTGGCGCTGGCCGCCGACCGGGCGGACGACGCGACGCGGCCGCGGGTGGTTGCGCTTCTGTACGTCATGTTCCTGATCGGCATGGGGATTTCGGCGCTGGTGATCGGCGCGCTGCTGGCCGACTATTCCGACCTGCGGCTGATCCGCGTGGTGCAGGGGGCGGCGCTGGCCACCCTGATCATCAACGTCATCGCCCTGTGGAAGCAGGAGCGCGTGCGCCCGATGACCCGCGAGGAACGCGAGGCGCCGCGGCCGAAGTTCCGCGAGGCCTGGGACGACTATGCCCGTGGCGGCGATGCCGGGCGCCTGCTGGCGGTGGTGTTCCTGGGCACGCTGGCCTTCAACATGCAGGACGTGCTGCTGGAACCCTACGGCGGCGAGATCCTGGGCCTGCCCGTTGCGGCAACGACGCTTCTGACGGCAGGATGGGCCGCGGGGGCGCTGGTGGGGTTTGCGCTGGCGGCGAAGTGGCTGGTGCGGGGGATCGACCCCTACCGGATGGCCGCGCGCGGCATCCTGATCGGGATCGTCGCCTTCTCGGCGGTGATCTTTGCCGCCCCCCTCGGGTCGGTCGCACTGTTCTACGCGGGCGCTGCGCTGATCGGGCTGGGGGGCGGGCTGTTTGCCGTGTCCACGCTGACCTCGGCCATGACCATGCCGGTGTCGGGCATTGCCGGACGGGGCCTTGCGCTGGGTGCCTGGGGTGCAGCCCAGGCGACCGCGGCGGGCCTTGCCATCGCGCTGGGCGGCGGCATTCGCGACATCGTGCACCACGCTGCCATGTCCGGGCGGCTGGGCGAGGGGCTGATGCAGCCCGCGACCGGCTATTCGGTCGTATATCACATGGAAATTGCTCTACTTTTCGCAACGTTGGTCGTTCTGGGGCCGCTCGTGCGCCTGACGATCGTCACCCCACGACACCCCGGGACGGACGGCAAGATCGGTCTTGCCGACCTGCCCGCCTGACAAGGAGGACCAAGCAATGGTTGGTGTGAACTTCTTCGGAAACTTCGACCTGGCAAGCCTTTCGATCTGGCTGTTCTGGCTGTTCTTCGCGCTGCTGGTCTACTACCTGCAGACCGAGAACATGCGCGAGGGCTATCCCCTCGTGGATGAGAACGGGAACCCTGCCCCCAACCAGGGGCCGTTCCCGCTGCCCAAGGACAAGACCTTCATGCTGCCGCATGGACAGGGCGAGCTGACCGTGCCCTCGGGCGCGCGCGGCGACCGTGACGACCTGGCGCTGGCGCGCACGGCGGTCAGCGAAGGCTTCCCCCATGCGCCCACGGGCGATGCGCTGGTGGATGGCGTGGGTCCGGCCAGCTGGGCCCCGCGCAAGGACGTGCCGGAACTGGACGGGCACGGCCACCCCAAGATCCGCCCGATGGCCGGATCGAACAAGTTCAGCGTCTCGGCCGGCTACAACCCCATGGGGATGCCGGTGGTGGGGTCGGACGACATGGTCGGCGGCACCGTGACCGACATGTGGATCGACGAGCCCGAGCAGATGATCCGCTACCTCCAGTTCGATCTGAAGGATGGCGGTGGCACGCGGCTGGTGCCCATGACCATGGTCACGGTCAAGCCGCGCTACGTCTGGATCCGGTCGCTGCCGTCGACACACTTCGCCAAGGTGCCGACGCTGAAGGCCGCCGACCAGATCACCAAGCTGGAAGAAGACAAGGTCTGCGGCGTCTACGCCGGCGGCCGGATGTACGCGCCCGGCAAGGCCAACTGATCCAGCGCACGCAAGACCAAGGAGGGAAGACCCATGTCGCACGATGATTTCGCCACCGAGCCCGTGGAGGGGCTGCCGGAGCGTCCGCCCGAGGGCGAGAGCATCCTGTGGCAGGGGCGTCCCCAAGCCTGGGCGCTGGCGCGTGAATCGCTGGCGATCCGCTGGGTCGCCGGCTATTTCGCCCTGCTGATCGTGTGGCGCTTCGGCGCCTCGGCGGCGGACATGGCCGTACTGCCGGCGATGGGAACGGCGGTGCCGTTCCTGGTCATCGGTGTGCTGGCCTGCGCGATCCTCTACGGGATCGCCTGGGTGCTTGCGCGAACCACGCGCTACACCATCACCACCGCGCGCGTCGCCATGCGCGTCGGCGCGGCGCTGACCGTCACGATGAACCTGCCCTATCGCCAGGTCGAGGCCGCCGAGCTGGACCTCGCCCGCGACGGGACGGGCACCATCGCCCTGCGCATGTCGCCGGGTGCCAAGCTGTCGTACCTCGTGCTCTGGCCGCATGTGCGGCCCTGGCGCATGGCCCGGGTGGAGCCGGCCCTGCGCGCGATCCCGGATGCGGCAAATGTCGCCCGCATTCTGGCTGAAGCCGTCGAAACCCGGCTGGCCCAGCCCATCATCGAACCCGTCCGCCCGCCGATGGCGGTGGCGGCCGAATAAGCCCAAGGGAAAGGACACCAGCCAATGTCCATGCATGCGAACACCGACGACCCGCGGCGCATCGACCGCCGGGACTACAAGCCGGGATACAAGATCCAGGACCGCGAACTGATCCCGCGCGTCCTGCTGCGCGCGATGTTCGGGCTGGTGATGGCGGCGCTGGCGCTTGTCACCTTCGCGGTGCTGACCGACCGGCCCAAGGTGGGCGTGCCCCATGACGCGCCGGTAATCGACACGCGCACCTTCCTTCTGGACGGAGACGGCGTGCGTTGGGTCAAGCTGTCGGACCCGTCTGGCGAGGTGCTGCTGGACCTGGAGAACGGCGGCTTCGTCGCCGTCGTGCAGAACGGTCTGAAGCGCGTGCGCACCCTGCGCGGCCTGCCGGTTCAGGCCGAGGTGCA
>CAYYOE010000286.1:0-4316 GCA_964473055.1 uncultured Rhodobacterales bacterium
TGGTCGACGCTGGTGCCATCGGCGCTGAAATGCAGCGGCGCGTCGATATGGGTGCCGGAATGCTCCTCGATCGTCAGACGATACAGCTGATAGCCCGACTCCTCGAACTTCACCGTCTGCTCGAGGGCAATCCCCGGATTGCCGTCAAACGTCGGAAACGCCCCGTCCAGCGCATGCGTCAGGTCCACGACGCGCCCCCCGGACTGCGCGAGCGCGGGCCGCGCCGCAACCAGCCCCGAGGCCGCGGCCGCAAAGGCCACGCCGCCCCGGAACAACCCCCGCCGCGACAGCATCGCGGCCTTCGCGCCCTCGATCACACAGGCATGGCACATCGTTCCGTCCCTCCCGTTCCGCCGCCGGTCACAACGGACCCTGCACGGCCTTGTTGAACCCCCAGATCTCGCGCGCCCCCGACATGGCGACCAGCCGCACCTCGCGCGTCTGGCCCGGCTCGAACCGCACCGCGGTGCCCGCCGGAATGTCCAGCCGCATGCCCCGCGCGGCGTCGCGGTCGAACGACAGCCCCACATTGGTTTCCGCGAAGTGATAGTGGCTACCCACCTGGACCGGCCTGTCGCCGGTATTGGCCACCAACAGCATCACCTGCGACCGCCCGGCGTTCAGCTCGATCTCGCCCGACGCCGCCATCACTTCTCCGGGGATCATCCGCCTTCTCCTTCGACGTGGTCCAAATATCCTCGGGGGGGCCGGGGCAGCGCCCCGGCGGGGGGCAGACAGCCCCCCTCTGCCCATCCCCTCACCGCACCGGATGGTGCACCGTCACCAGCTTCGTGCCGTCCGGAAACGTTGCTTCCACCTGCACGTCATGGATCATCTCGGCCACCCCCTCCATGCACATGGCCCGCGCCACCACATGGGCGCCCGCCTCCATCAGGTCGGCGACCGAGCGGCCATCCCGCGCCCCCTCGACCACGAAGTCGGTGATCAGCGCGACCGCCTCGGGGTGGTTCAGCTTGACCCCCCGCGCCAGCCGTCCGCGTGCCACCATGGCGGCCAGGCTGACAAGCAACTTGTCCTTCTCCCGCGGTGTCAGGTTCATTCCGTGCCGTTCCTTCCGTCAGATCTGCCAGACGCGGGGGATGCTCCCCCCCAGCGCGATGATCACCCGCGCCACCGCCCGTTTCAGGGGCAGCGCATCGCCCGCCAGCACCCGCACCACGCATCGCCCGTTCCAGCCGGACGCGGCTCCTTCGACCCCGTCCCCGATCAGCGCCAGACGTGCCGTGCCGAGCATATCCTCGGCACCGTCCGCCACCAGTGCCACGGTGGCAAAGGCCCTCGTCCCGCCCAGCACCGCCGCCCCCGCCGTTCGCAGCAATACCCCGGGTCCCATCTCGACCGCCTCGACCAGCACGGGCGTCCCACCCCGCCAGACCTCGCGGCGATCGCGGAATGCGACATCCGTCAACCGCTCGCCCATGGCGGCCCGACCCAGGACCACCATCTCGCACATCAGGACCGCAGCACCCTGCCCCAGGACCACCTGTGTCCGGCGCATCAGGCGCGATCGGTCGAACAGGATCGTCTCCTGCGGCAGCCAGTCCAGCCGCCCGCCCGCACCGACCCCAAGACGGACCGACACATCGGCTGCGCCAGCAGACGCCGCATAGGCACGTTCGGCCGTCTGCGTCGCCCCGACCGCGCGCCCTCCGTCGGCCAGCGACAACGCCATCTCCAGCCGGTCACCACCCGTCAGGCCGCCAGCAGTATTCAGAAAGACCACCTCTGGCGGGGTTCCATGCACCCGCGGAAGAAAGGCCTTGGCACATCCCGCCTGCGCAAGACGCTCGACACCGCCCGGCCCCATCGCCACCGCGGCGCGCCCGGCGGCGCGTTGCAGTACCATTGCCATGCTGCTGCCGTCAGGCATCACCCCTCCCCCGAGTCGTCACTAGCTAGCGGCGTGGCGTGCGACCCGGCAATCCCGAGGCCCGGGCAGACCCGAGGCACCCCTTGCGATCGCCGCACAACCGGGCGCATTGCCCGAAAAACAGGCGCGCTGTGCACGGGTAAGGCCTCTGGCGCGCGCGCGCCCCGTGCGCTACCCCTCCGGCCATGACCAGGACGCTGACAATCCGCCGCCCCGACGACTGGCATCTGCACCTGCGCGACGGGGCGATGCTGGCTGCGGTCCTGCCCCACTCCGCCGCGCATTTCGCCCGCGCCATCGTGATGCCGAACCTCGTGCCGCCGGTGGTAACTGCCGCCGATGCCCGCGCCTATCGCGACCGCATCCTGGCCGCCCTGCCCCGGGGGGTCTCCTTGACGCCGCTGATGACGCTTTACCTCACCGAAGGCACCGATCCGGATGATCTGGCCGCCGCCCACGCAGATGGGCTGATTACTGCGGTAAAGCTGTATCCCGCAGGGGCCACGACCAATTCCCACGCGGGCGTCCGCGACCTGACCCGCGTGATGCCTGTCCTCGAACGCATGGCCTCCGTGGGCTGCCCGCTCCTGATCCATGGCGAGGTGGTGGATGCCGAGGTAGACATCTTCGACCGCGAGAAGGTGTTCATCGACACTGTCCTGGCGCCGCTCCGCGCCCGCATCCCCGAGTTGCGGATCACGCTGGAACACGTCACCACCGCGGATGGCATCGCCTACATCGGCGAGACCGAGAAGAACCTCGCCGGCACGATCACCGCGCATCACCTGGTCCTGAACCGCAACCACATCCTCGCGGGTGGCATCCGGCCGCACTACTACTGCCTGCCGGTCGCCAAACGCGAAACCCATCGCCGCGCACTGGTTGCCGCCGCCACGGGGGGGGACCCGCGCTTCTTCCTCGGCACCGACAGCGCGCCCCACTTCGACCACCTGAAGGAACACGCTTGCGGCTGCGCGGGCTGCTTCACCGCGCCGGTCACCCTGTCGGTGCTGGCAGAGGTGTTCGAGCGCGCTGACGCGCTAGGCCGGCTGGAGGGCTTTGCCAGCCTGCACGGCCCCGCCTGGTATGGCCTGCCTCCGAACGAGGGCCGCATGACCCTGGCCAAGGGCGACCCCGTCACCTACCCGGCCAAGATCGCCACGCCCGAAGGACCGGTGACGGTGTTCGACCCGGGCTTTCCGCTGCACTGGCATGTCCAGACCTGACCCGAAGGGCCCGCAATGATCCCTGCCGCCTTCCCTGACCGCGTCGAAATCGCCCGCCTGTCCGCGCGCATGCTGCTGGAGGTGCAGGCGGTGCATTTCAACCAGCGCGAACCCTACACCTATGCCTCGGGCCTGAAGGGGCCGACCTACATCGACTGCCGCCGCCTGATCTCGTTTCCGCGCGTCCGGTCCGCGCTGATGGATTTCATGGCGGCAACCGTCCTGCGCGACGCAGGGTTCGAGGCGTTCGACGTGGTGGCCGGGGGCGAAACCGCGGGCATCCCCTTTGCCGCGCTGCTGGCGGAACGGCTGGCCCTGCCGATGGCCTATGTCCGCAAGAAGCCGAAGGGCTATGGCCGCAACGCGAGAATCGAAGGTGTGGTCAAGGATGGCGACCGGGTGCTGCTGGTCGAAGACCTGACGACCGACGGCGGATCCAAGCTGTCCTTCGTCGATGCGATTCGCGAGTCGGGCGCAACATGCGGGCACACCGCAGTGATCTTCTTCTACGGCATCTTCCCGGGCACGGTGGAACGCCTTTCCGACCATGGGGTTGCGTTGCATTCCCTGTGCACCTGGTGGGACGTGCTGGCCGAAGCGAAGGCGGAGGGCAGCTTCGATGCCGAGACGCTCGCAGGCGTCGAAGCCTTCCTGACCGACCCCGACAGCTGGCGCGCCCGGCACGGCTGAGACCGCGTCCTTGGCGAAGATTCGCCGCCTTCGACACCCGGGACCGCAACATATCGTGTAATGCGTCGCACCAACCGCATGGGGTAGCTTGTCCACAAGCTACCCACAGAAACATACAATTTGCCCCCGTCGCGGCGCCGCGACTATCCATGGCACCGCTGGCGGGGACCGGACCGGGCAAGAACAAGACGACAGGGGGCGGGCATGAGCGATATCGCGCAACTGCGAAGACCGGCGGATTCGACCGAAGGCGCAGCGGACGGGACGGCACAGGCATTGCCACACAACATCGAGGCCGAGCAGCAGCTTCTGGGTGCGATCCTGACGAACAACGATGTGTTCGACCGGATCGCGCAGATCGTGAAGGCCGACCACTTCCACGAACCCGTCCATGCCCGCATCTTCGAGATCGCCGCCGCGCGGATCCAGCGCAACGCGCTGGCCTCGCCGGTCACGCTGAAACCGTTCCTCGAGGATGACGAGGCGCTGAAGGCGCTGGGCGGCGCGGC
>CAYYOE010000287.1:0-4296 GCA_964473055.1 uncultured Rhodobacterales bacterium
CCGGCCTCATCGGCTAGCTCGTCAATGCACTCCTGCCGGATCAGTGTCGAATCCATGTCGGCAATCAGCAGCTTCTTGCGACGTCCCGAGGAAGCCTGAACCGCAAGGTCCACACCCATGGGCTGCAACTGTTCCCAGACCTGCCACAGGTTCGCGGGCTCCTCGGGCAGGTCGAATTCTGCCGCTTCCTGAGGTGCAAGCCAGCGGATCTCTCCCCCGCCCCAGGCGTTGCGCAATGAAGCGATCAGTGCGCCGTCCAGCGAGCGGGAGGGCGGGGCGGTCAGAAGGGTGGCGGTAAGCATGGCAAGGCCCCGGAGTATGTCCGGGGCCTTGCAACACGAAATCCGGGATGCGGCAAGCGCGGTCAGGCAGCGCGCCGCTGACGGCCTTGCCCGTTCTGCCCGCCGCGGCGGCGGCGTTGCGCCCCGCGCGCCGGGCGTGCGGCTTCGCTTGCACCAGCATGGGGTGCGCCACCGGCAACCGAAATCGGTTCCTTGACGATCTTCTGGATCGCCCGGAACTCGCCGGCTTCTTCCGGGGCGCAGAAGGCGATCGCCTGACCCGATTTTCCCGCCCGCGCGGTGCGTCCGATCCGGTGGACATAGTTTTCGGCCACGTTCGGCAGATCGTAGTTGTAGACGTGCCGCACCGCCGGGATGTCGATGCCGCGGGCGGCCACATCGGTCGCCACCAGCACGCGCGCCCTGGCCGACTTGAATTCGGCGAGGGCGCGGTCGCGCTGGCCCTGGCTCTTGTTGCCGTGGATCGACACGGCGGCGTAGCCTGCATTCGCAAGGTGCCGCGACAGTCGTTCCGCACCGTGCTTGGTGCGGGCAAAGACCATCGCCAGTTCCTCGCGGTGATGATCCAGAAGGTCGATCAGCAAGCGCGTCTTGCCTGCCTGATCGGGCACGAAATGCACCGACTGTTCGACCTTTTCGGCCACCTCGCCCGGCGGATTCGCCTCGACCCGGATGGCATTGGTCAGAAAGCGCTCGGCAAGGTCGGCCATGAGCTTCGGCATGGTCGCCGAGAACAGCATGGTCTGCCGTTCGGCGGGCAACAGCGTTGCGATGCGACGCAACGCATGGATGAAACCGAGATCCAGCATCTGGTCGGCCTCGTCCAGCACGAGGTAGCGCGTGGCCCCCAGCGACACCGCGCGGCGGTCGATCAGGTCGATCAAGCGGCCCGGCGTGGCCACCAGGATGTCGGTGCCGCGGGCCAGCGTCTCGGACTGCTTGTTGATCGACGCGCCACCCACGACAAGCGCGGTCTTCAGGGGCGTACCACGGGTGAACCCGCGCATCGCATCGGCGATCTGGCCGGCGAGTTCGCGCGTCGGCGCAAGGACCAATGCCGACGCCGTGCGCGGCGTCGGGCGTGTCTGCGCCTCGGTCAGGGCGTGCACCAGCGGCAGGCCAAAGGCCGCCGTCTTGCCGGTGCCGGTGCGGGCCAGTCCCATCACGTCCCGGCCGTTCATGGCATGCGGGATCGCCTTGGACTGGATCGGTGTCGGTTCGGTGATGCCCAGCTCTTTCAGCCGGGCGATAAGGTGGGGCGTCAGCCCCAGCATGTCGAAATCCATCAAAATCCTTCGGGCCGCGCCCCATTGGCCCGGCCACAGTGTCGAGGGTTGGCGCAAGGACGTGCCGCGTGGGCCGGATGCCCGCGCGGTGCCGTGGCCGTCAGCCCCCCTGCGTGATCGTGGGAAACCAGTGTCGCTCGCTGTAGGCCCAAGGGGTGGATACCCCGTGAACGGCCCGCCTGCTCACGCGGCAGAGCGATCGCGTCGACGGGCACATGGCCCCTGGCCGGGCACAAGTCAAGGTGCTTGAAGGGTTTCCGCCATTTCGGCTGACGCAACGTCGGCCGGTTCGAGGGGATAGGTCCAGACACGGAACCCGGTCAGGACGTGGGGGCCAAACGAGTGGATCAGCGGCACGTCGGCCGCGTCGCGCCCGCGGGCCACGACGATTCGGCCGATCCGCCGCGCGTTGTTGCGCGGGTCGAAAGTGTGCCACTGGCCGCCCAGCCAGACCTCGATCCAGGCGCTGAAATCCATCGGGCCCGCGGGGGGAACGCCGATGTCACCCAGATACCCGTTCACATAGCGCGCGGGAATGTTCAGGCAGCGCAGGAACGCGATTGCCAGATGCGCGAAGTCGCGGCAGACGCCGGTGCCTTCCTGCCAGGCCTCGGCCGCGGTGCGGGTGACGCGGGCGGCCTGGTAGTCAAAGCGGATGTGGTTGTGGACATAGTCGCTGATCGCCTGGACGCGGCCCCAGCCGGGCGCCAAACCGCCGAACAGGTCCCATGCGGTCTGGCTGAGAAGGTCAGTCTCGCAATAGCGGCTGCCCAGCAGGTACAGCAGACACTCATCGGGCAGGTCCTCGATCGCGGCTTCGTGGGCATCCTCGACAATGGGGTCGGGCCGGCCTGAATGCGCAATGGCACCGTCGCCCCAGACGGTGATGCCACCCGCGGGGGCCACGAACCGACGGCAGGTGTTACCGAACAGGTCGGTGTAGCGATGCACCGGCACCGTGGGTGTCGTCACGATCTGTTCGGTCGTGACAAGGCGGGGGCGCAGGTCGTCGCGGATCGACAGCATCGCGATCATGGGCGTGCGCTGGTCGCAGGTCATCGTCAGTTCGTAGCCGAACCGGATGGTCATAGGCCGTGTGGTGTCTGCCAAGTCAACGTTTCCTTGTGAGTTGCCCTGGTCCAACGCGCCTGTTTGCGTTTTGGATCCGATCTTTTGCAGATGGGGCCTGTGGCCCGGCATTGCACCACGCGGGGCGGGTTCTGCGGACGCAAGTTTCCGATCCGCGCCGGAATGGGACCTCTTCACGCCAGAATGCCCGTTGAATCACCGCGAAACCGTCTTGCACGGCGACAGGCCGGGCCGTAGACGCGGCGGCGGGACACCCTTCCCCAACGAAGGGCGGTTATCTGGAAGGATACCATGACGAACGCCACGACCCCGGCCGCGCGGCCGGCCAATCCGCGCTTCTCCTCTGGCCCCTGTGCCAAACCCCCCGGATATTCGCTGGACCTCCTCGCCGACGCGCCTCTGGGCCGGTCGCATCGGGCGTCGGTCGGCAAGGCCAAGCTGAAGGCCGCGATCGAGCGCACCCGCGCCATCCTGGGCGTGCCCGCCGATTACCGCATCGGGATCGTTCCCGCATCGGATACCGGCGCCTACGAGATGGCGATGTGGACAATGCTGGGCGCGCGCGCCGTGGAAATGGTCGCCTGGGAAAGCTTCGGGTCGGGCTGGGTGACGGATGCGGTCAAGCAGCTGAAGCTCGATGCCCGCGTGCACGAAGCGCCCTATGGCCGGATCGTGGACATGGCCGCGCTCGACTACGACCGGGATGTCTGTTTCACCTGGAACGGCACGACGTCGGGCGTGCGGATGCCGAACGGCGATGCGATCCCGGCGGGTCGCGGTGGCCTGACGCTGTGCGATGCCACCAGCGCGGCCTTTGCCATGGACCTGCCGTGGGACAAGCTGGATGTGACGACGTTCAGCTGGCAGAAGGTGTTGGGCGGCGAGGCGGCGCACGGGATGCTGATCCTGAGCCCCCGCGCGGTCGAACGGCTGGAAACCTACACCCCCACCTGGCCCTTGCCGAAGATCTTCCGCCTGACGTCTAAGGGCAAGCTGATCGAAGGCATCTTCCAGGGCGAGACGATCAACACGCCGTCCATGCTGGCGGTCGAGGACTATCTGGTCGCGCTGGACTGGGCCGAACGGATTGGCGGCCTGCCCGCGCTGATCGCCCGGGCCGAGGCGAACGCCGCCGCCGTGCAGGCCTTTGTTGACGCGCGCGACTGGATCGCGAACCTGGCCGAGGATCCGACGACGGCATCCTGCACCAGCGTCTGCCTGAAGTTTACCGATCCCCGGATCACCGATGGGGCCGCCTTTGCCAAGGCCGTGACGAAGCGGCTGGAAAAGGAAGGCGTGGCGCTGGATGCGGGCAGCTACCGCGACGCGCCGCCGGGCCTGCGCATCTGGTGCGGATCGACGGTGGAAACCTCGGACGTTGCGGCGCTTCTGCCCTGGATCGACTGGGCCTTCCACGCCGAGATTTCAGCACTTCCCGCCGCGGCCTGAGCCACTGGTGGGCGCAATCGCCCACCCTGCAGGCCGCGTAGGGTGGGCGATTGCGCCCACCTTCCCCCCAATATCCCCGAAGGAACTCCCCATGGCACCCCGTGTCCTCGTTTCCGACAAGCTGAGCGAAACCGCCGTCCAGATCTTCCGCGACCGTGGGGTCGAGGTCG
>CAYYOE010000288.1:0-4295 GCA_964473055.1 uncultured Rhodobacterales bacterium
CGCCACCTCGTCGCCGGCCTGCGCACGCGTGCCCGACCCGAATATCACGCGCGTCGAGAGGCCGGGAAAGACAAAGGCGGAAATGTCCGTCATTGCATCATCCGATCAAAGGGTTGCCGCCCGGCCTTTATGTTGCACAAGATCCCGGTCAGGCGCCCGAGTTCGGTCTCGGACACGACATGCTCGCGCCCGATCAGCAGGTCGGCCTCGACCACGGCGCCCAGATCGGACAAGAGCACCGCCGCATCGTTGTAGTTCGGCACGGGGATCCAGGGATCGGAATCACCATTGGCCATGTAGACGGGAAGCCCGTCCAGCGCCTGGCCGCCCCGAGCATCGGCCCCCACCCGGCAGCCCGTCAGCACCGCAAGCGCGGCGGGGACCGGACCCCGCGACAGCACCCATTCCAGCGCCAGACACGCGCCTTGCGAGAACCCCGCCAGCAGCAGGCGGTCGGCGCGCCAGCCCTGCGCCAGCAGCGCCTCGATGTCGCGCGACACCTGGTCCAGCGACGCGGCCAGCTGCGCCCGCGTGCGGGGCGTCAGCGGATCGACGGCGCGCGCCTCGTACCACACGCCCCCGGGGGCGCGGGGCAGCATGTAGTGCACCTTCACCGCCCGCATCCGGGCGATGACATGGTCCACCATCACCTCGGGCGACTGGCCGCGCCCGTGCAGCAGCAGGCAGACGGCCTCGGCCTCGGCCAGGGGCACACCTGCGGTCAGCGCGCGCGTATCGGACACGGCCAATCCCACCCTAGCGCCCCATCCTACCAGTCGAACTTTTCCAGACCGGCGACCATCTCGTCCTTGCGGTCCATGAACCAGGGCGGGAACACCAGGCTCTGCCCGATCTTGTCGGCGGGTTCGTCCAGCGCCCAGCCGCCCGGCACCGTCCAGGCCAGTTCCACCAGCGCCCCGCCCGGCGACCGGACATAGCAGGACTTGAAGTAGTTGCGGTCCTTCTGTTCGGACACGTCGGTGAAGCCCATGCCCTCCAACTGCGCCTTCAGCGCGAACTGGTTCTCCTCGTCCATGGTATTCAACGCGAAGTGGTGGATGGTGCCGCCCGCCAGCGTCCAGGTGCCCTGGGGTTCGTCCGTGACGCGCATCACCTCGATGCCGCCCACCGGCCCGGTCGAGGGCATCCGGTAGCTCGCCTGATCCGCCTCGTCGGCGGTGCGGGTCATGCCCAGGCCCACGGTCAGGAAATCGTCCATCGAGGTCTTGTCGAACACCGCGACGCCGATCCCGTAGATCCCCTTGATTCCGTGCGCGGCATCCACCCCGTTCTCGGCGATGGTCGGGCGGTCGTCGTTCGGGGCCGCGACCAGTTCCATCTCGATCCCGCAGGGATGCTTGAGCTCGATCCGGTCGACGCCGAACCGGCTGATGCGGCGCGCAGGCACGCCGTGCTTGCCCAGCCGGTCCTCCCAGTAGGGCAAGGACCCCATCGGAACCGCCAGCTGGATCACCCGGCTCTGGTTCGTGCCACGGCGGCCGTAGATGCCGGGCAGCTTGAACGGGAAGGTGGTGATGATGGTCGATGCCTCGCCGTTCGGTCCGCCATAATACAGGTGGTAGACCGGCGTCGTGCCGTCGAACAGCACGGTCTTCTTCACCGAATGCAGGCCGAGCGTCTTGGTGAAGAAGTCGAAATCCTCCTGCGCGCCGTCGACGCTCATCGTCAGGTGGTGGAACCCGTCAACCAGGGCCATGGTCTATCCTCCCGTTGCAGTATGCGTTCCCGCCGGGGCGAGAACGAAGGTGTAATCCAGCCGCCAGCCCGGGCCGTCCGGGCGGAAGCGGGCGATCAGGTCGGGCCGGACCCCGAAGATGGCGTCGCAGCCGATGTCGGGGTCGTCGGCGTCGAACAGGTGTGTGACCAGGTCGCGGTAACCCGCGGCGCTGATCCGGAAACTCAGGTGCGCGGGCCGCCGCAGGGGCAGCCCCAGCGCCTGTGCCAGTCCATGGACCGGCCCGCCTTCGGGCAGACGATAGCCGCCCGGGCGAACCGCGCGAAAGTGAGTCTGCCCCTCGGCACCCGTCCGGAAGGCGCCCCGCAGGTTCCATTCCGGCTGCATCGCGCCATCATCGCCCGCCTCGTTTTCGTGCCGACCCTGTCCGTTTGCCTGCCATGTCTCGATCACGGCCCCGGAGATCGGCCGCCCATCCAGATCGCGAACGGCCAGGTTCACCTCTAGCGGGACGCCAACACCGTCAAGGCAGGTCGAGGCGCCCGGCGGCAGCAAGGGCGCGCCCGGCCGGTAGAACGGCCCTCGCAACGTGGCCGGGGTGGCGCCTGGAGGGCGCGCCTCGGACTGGTGCACTACCTGCGCCGAGATGCCCAGCACGTCGGCCAGCAGCACCCATTCCTGTCTCCTCCCGTCACAGGCCTGCCCCACCTCGGTCAGAAAACCGATGGCCGCCTGCAACTCGGCTTCGGTAAGATCAAGATCGGCCACCAGAGCGTGCAGTCGTCCCGCGACCAGCGACACCGTCTCGAACAGCCGCCCGCCCGCGCCGCCCGCGGCCAGCCGCTCGGCCATCTGCCGTGCGGTCTCGGGGCCTGCGTCGCGTTCCAGAAGACCATCCATTGCGCCCGCGCCCTCCCCGACGCAGCTTTGTTGCGACGAAGGATAGACATCGGCCCTGGCGCGTTGATGATTTATACAATTCATTATATGCATTTTCTCATGAAAATCGCTGAGCGCCAGCTTCTGCACCTGGCCGCCGTCCTTGAAGGGGGGGGCGTAACCGAAGGGGCCGCGCTGATTGGGCTCAGCCAGCCCGCTGTTTCCCGTTCCATCGCCGAGATGGAGCGTCGTCTGGGTGAGCCGCTGTTCAACCGTGACCGCCGCCCGATGGAACCGACCGCGCTTGGCCGGATGCTGGGCCTTCAGGGCAAGGTGATCCTGAATGCCACCCGCAAGGCGGCCGAGACGGCCGACGCCTTCCGCTCGGGGCGTGCGGGCGTGGTGCGCGCGGGTGGCGTGCCGTTCTTCATGGATGCGATGATCTCGACCATGATCGCGGGCTTCTGCAACGCCAACCCCGGCATCCGCGTGGACCAGTCCTACGGCTATTTCCACGAATTCCGCGCACAACTGGCCGCCGACCAGATCGACCTAGCGTTCTGCCCGATGGGGGTGCACGAACCCGGGTCCGGCCTGTCCTTCCGCGAGATCCTGCCCGCGCGCAACGTCGTCGCCTGCCGCGCGGGCCATCCCCTGTTGCGCCAGCGGCGGCTGGCCGCCACCGACATGCTGGATTTCCCCTGGATCGCACCGCAGCCCGGATCGCCCCTTCTGGGCGACCTGCACGCCATCCTGCTGGCGCTGGGCATGGCCGAGGTCAAGGTCAGCCATTCCGGCGGGTCGCTGATGGCCGTGATGAACGTCCTGGCCGAGACCGATGCGCTGACGATCCTGCCGCATTCGGTCGTGTTCGCCTTCCGCGCCCAGAAGCGCATTACCGTGCTGCCGGTGGAAATCCCGCAGCCGGAACGGGCGCTGGGCATCCTGCGGTCGTCGGAAACCCCCGCCCTGCCCGCCGCCGACCGCTTCGCCGACCACGTCGCGCGCGAATTCGAGGCGCTGCGCCACCTCATCAAGCGCCACGAGAGCGCGATTGTCTGGGGTCGCTGAGCCTCGGTTGCGGTCTGGCGCTGTTAGCGCTAACCGGCTATAATGGGCGCAGCCGCGGACCCGACCGAGGAATCCCCATGTCACTCCACCCGACCATCGCCGCCGTCACCGACCGCATTCGTGCTCGTTCCCAAGACAGCCGCGGCGCCTATCTGGAGCGTCTGGCCCGCGCGGCCGATGCGGGCGTGGCCCGCGCGCACCTGTCCTGCGGCAACCAGGCCCACGCCTATGCCGCGATGGGCGACGACAAGGACCGGCTGGCCGAGGGGCGCGCGCCGAACCTCGGGATCGTGACGGCCTACAACGACATGCTGTCGGCGCACCAGCCGTTCGAGACCTACCCCGCCAGGATCAAGGCCGCGGCGCGCGCGGCAGGCGCCACGGCGCAGGTCGCGGGCGGCGTGCCCGCCATGTGCGACGGCGTTACCCAGGGGCAACCGGGGATGGAGTTGTCGCTGTTCTCGCGCGACGTGATCGCGCTGGCAGCGGGGGTTTCGCTGTCGCACAATACCTTCGACGCCGCCGTCTGGCTGGGCGTCTGCGACAAGATAGTCCCCGGCCTGATCATGGCGGCGGCGACCTTCGGCCATATCCCGAGCGTCTTCATCCCGGCCGGCCCGATGACCAGCGGCCTGCCGAACGACGAGAA